>CAMDEB010000359.1 GCA_945893085.1 Rhodoplanes serenus
CGCGATGACGATCACGCACAAGCCCGCGCTCGCGCCGTCTCCGCAACCCCGGCCAGCTCCGACGGCGCGAGCGCTACCGGCCGAACACGCCGCTCAAAGGGGTCCCTTTTGGATGCCGATAAGGGGGCCCGATCCAACGCCGATTGACAGTCGCCATTGCACAGCAGCCGGCACACGCCGATGGTCGAATGAATCGAGCGCCAGCGCTGCGACGCGATATCGGCGACGAACAGATATCTCGGAAACAGCGCCGCCGGCACGATCTCGACACGGCGTGCGTGCCGCCGCCGCTTGAGAAAGCGCGGCAGATAGACCTCGAAGCCTTGGCGACCAAGGTGAGTGGCCGCCTTGACCTCGGCATTCGCATGCGTCTGCACGACGTACCAGGAGGGCTTGGACTCGATCATGTCTCGACCTTTTGGCGATCGTCGATCTGCATGCGGAGAAGGTTGGGAACCAGAACGCGGTCCGCGCCGATCCACTCGAGGGCCGACCTGACGGTATCGTGCGGGGTGACCAGATCGGTCACCAGGATCGCGTCGAAGCCGCCCGCAACGTCATCGAATGACGCGACCACGGGCACGCCGAGAAACTGCGACGTCGCCGATTGCGCGTCCACCACCGCCACGATCTCGACGCCGGTCTCCAGCGCACAAATCGCGGCGATCTCTGCGAGATCGGAACGGCCGGCGAGGACGAGGCGCGTCAGCATGCGCGAGCGCGCAGTCTCCAGGATGAGCGCGCAGTCCGCCTTGGCCTGGCGAAAGAAGGAGAATGAATAGGACAGGTATTCGACGGTAAGCCGCGACTTCTCGGCAAAACCCTGCGGCGTCAGGTAATAGGCGTAGCGTCCGGCCGGGGCCGCGGACGCCTTCAGCAGGCCCTTCGTCACGCAGCGCTTGATATACGCGTTGACCAGACCCAGCGCGATGCCGAGCTCCGAGGCCAAACGGCGCTGAGACTTCGCGCCGTCGCGTTCCACGGATTCGAGAAGGCCGAGCAGGATGCGGCCTTTCTCGCCGCCCTCGCCCGATACCGATTGCCCTGGAGCAGACTGAACCATTGCCGGCGGAATCCCCGATTTGGGATTCAAGCTATCCCGTTCATGTCGTGAACGTCAAGCTTAACGTTCATGTTGTGAACATTGTTATCTATATGAAAACAAACAATATAATTTCAACTCGCTTCAGTTTTTGTAGGCAAGGTTACCGGACCCGCCGATACCGGTACTCGTCACACCCCGAGCCGAAAAAGCCGGCAGCATAGGGCCGGGTCACGCTGCCGACGCGCTCGAACCCCAGCGCGCGCATCAAAGTCTCGACCTCGGGAGGACGGATCGATTCATAGGGGTAGCCTCCCATCCAGTCATGCAGGTCGTGCTGGAAGTCCATGCCGCGATTGCTGCGGTAGCCTTCGACGTAGGCGCTGAAGTTGCGGCCGGTTGAGAGTAACGCCAGTCGCAGCAGCTGGATGTAGGTCGCTCTCGCCGCGGACTGCACGGCTGGCGACGCCCGGACGTACCAGCGCTTCTCGATTTTCCAGGCCCAGCATAGCCGGGTCGCGCGATAGAGCGCGAAGGCGAAATCTCCGCCTGGCTTCACGCGCGACGCCGCAAGCTCGATCGCCCGGTGCATCGCGCCAGTGTGATGCAGCACGCCCCAGGAATAGACGATGTCGAACGTCCCGAGACGATCGAGATAGGCCTCATCCAGAACCGAACCGCGCTCGATGGTCCAGGCGGCATCGTTGGGATGATAACGTTCACGCAGCGTCGCGGTGGAGGCGACCGATGTCGGATCGTAGTCGAACGAATGGACGGATGCGCCGAGTCGCCGCGCGGCCAGAGAGAAAAGTCCGCTGCCGGAACCGATGTCGAGGAATCTCAGCCCGTCGAGTCGCTCGCGACCCAGCAAGGACTGCAGCGATTCTTCGGCGCCCGCGATGCGGCCCGCGTCGATATGGTCGAGGAATGCACGCCAGTTTTCGCCGAATCCGAACCGAAGATCGTCGCGCGCATCCGCTTGCATGGTCTCGCTCGGCTTCGGGACGGGACGATCTGCGGTACCGTCGAATGTGGCGAGGTGTTATACAACGCCGGAGGCTGGCCGCGGAAGTCCGGTTGTCCTGACGCCACCGACAGCGCGCGCGGAGTCACCCGATAGATGTGCGGACTAGCCGGAATCCTTCGCCGGTCGGCGGCAGGCGCCGAGGATTTGAGCAAGACCATCGCGGCGATGACGGACACGCTCGCCCATCGCGGGCCGGACGCCGATGGAACCTGGGTCGATCGCGAGGCTGGCGTCGCGCTCGGCCATCGCCGCCTGTCGATCGTCGATCTGTCGCCCGCCGGCGCGCAACCGATGCGCTCGGCCGACGAACGCTGGATCACGATCTACAACGGCGAGCTCTACAACACCGAGGACGTGCGCGCCGAGATCGAGCAGGCCGGGCACGCCGTCGCCTGGCGCGGCCATTCCGACACCGAGGTGATCCTCGAAGCGGTGACGCTGTGGGGCGTGCCGGCCGCCGTGCAGCGGTTCAACGGCATCTTTGCGCTGGTACTGTGGGACCGCCGCGAGCGGCAGCTCTGGCTCATTCGCGACCGCATCGGCGTCAAGCCGCTGTATTGGGCGCGCTTGCCGAACGGCACGGTGCTGTTTGGCTCGGAGCTGCGGGCGCTGCTGCGTCATCCGGATTGCACCGCGGAGATCGAGCCGCGCGCGGTCGCGGCGTTCGTGCGATCGGCCTGCATCCCCGCCCCGCTGACGATCTATCGCGGCATCCACAAGCTGCCGCCCGCGCGCATTCTCAGCGTCAAAGCCGGCGGCGAGCCGACGCTGCGCTGCTACTGGAACCTGCACGACATCGCGGTGGCCGGGCAGCGCGATCTTCTCGACCGATCGGAGCCGGAACTGGCCGACGAGTTGGAACGCCTGCTGCGCGATGCCGTCGGCCGGCAGATGGTGTCCGACGTGCCGCTCGGCGCGTTTCTCTCCGGCGGCATCGACTCCTCGACCGTGGTCGCGCTGATGCAGGCGCAATCGGCGCAGCCGGTCCGCACCTTTTCGATCGGCTTTCGCGACCGGCAGTTCAACGAAGCCGATCATGCAAGACGCGTCGCGCAACATCTCGGCACCCAGCACACTGAATTGGTCGTCGAGCCGGAAACCGCGCGCGCGGTGATCCAGCGCCTGCCCGACATCTACGACGAGCCGTTCGCGGACTCCTCGCAGATTCCGACTTACCTCGTGTCCGAGCTCGCCCGCCGGCATGTCACCGTCGCGCTCTCCGGCGACGGCGGCGACGAGTGCTTTGCCGGATACACCCGCTATCACTGGATCGGCCGGCTGGCGAAATGGACCGGCATGGTGCCGAACCCGCTGCTGCGCGGCGCGGGCTCCGCGCTGCAATCGCTGTCGACGCAGGCTTGGGACGTGCTGCTCAGTCCGATCCCGCAGCGGTTGCGGCCCGCGTTCGTCGGCGACAAGATCCACAAAGGCGCTGCGGTGCTGGCGCTGGGCGACGCCGACGCCATGTACGACGCCGTGACCGCGCAATGGCAAAGGCCGGAGAGCATTGTCCCGGGATTCGCCGACACGCCGCCCGATGATCGGCAGCTCGCCGCGGACCTTCCGAATACCGTCTCGCGGCTGCGCTATCGCGACATGATGCAGTATCTGCCCGACGACATTTTGACCAAGGTCGACCGCGCCAGCATGGCGGTGTCGCTCGAGGTTCGCGTGCCGCTGCTCGATCACCGCGTCATCGAGCATTCGTGGCGGCTGCCGCAGCGCGCGCTGAGCCGGGGGCTCACCGGCAAGCGGATCCTGCGCAACGTTCTGGCGCGTCACGTTCCCACCGAGCTGTGGGATCGCCAGAAGATGGGCTTTGGCATCCCGGTCGGCGATTGGATCCGCGGTCCGCTCGCCGGCTGGGCCCAGGACCTGCTGTCCGAACGCGCGCTGCGCGGCAGCGGACTGCTCGACGTCGCATTCGTCCGCCAAAGATTCGACGAGCATCAGACCGGCCGGCGCAACTGGCAATACGGGCTTTGGACGATCCTGATGTTCCAGGCCTGGCACCAACGCTGGGCCCGCTAGCGCACTCGCTCCATGGGTGCTTTCGTGGTAGTCAGCACCCGTGAGCATCACAGCTCGGAACATTCAAACCGTGGCCGAACCCGACCTGCGCGACGACGACCAGGAGCAGAGCTCCACCACCCGGTCGTACATCGATTCGGCGCTCCGCACCCTCGAGGCGGAAGCCGAGGGCGTCACCGCGCTCGCGACGGCGCTGCGCGACGGGCTCGGCCGCTCGTTCATCCGGGCGGTCGAGCTGGTGCGCAATGCGCGCGGGCGGGTGATCGTCACCGGCATGGGCAAGTCCGGCCATGTCGCCCGCAAGATCGCCGCGACATTCGCCTCAACCGGCACGCCGGCGTTCTTCGTGCATCCCGGCGAGGCGAGCCACGGCGACCTCGGCATGATCACCCCCGCCGATGACGTGATCCTGGCGCTGTCATGGTCGGGCGAGACCGCCGAGCTGAAGAACATCGTCGATTATTCGCGGCGGTTTCGCAACGGACTGCTCGCGATCACCGCCAATCCGGAAAGCACGCTCGCCAAAGCCTCCGACGTGGTGCTGGCGATGCCGCCGGCGCGCGAGGCCTGTCCGCACAATCTGGCGCCCACCACCTCCTCGCTGATGCAGCTCGCGATCGGCGATGCGCTCGCCATCGCGCTGCTGGAGAGCCGCGGCTTCACCGCGCTCGACTTCGGCCGTCTGCATCCGGCCGGGCGGCTCGGCGCGCTGCTGAAATCCGCGCGCGATGTCATGCACACCGGCGCCAGCGTGCCGCTGGCGCCGCTCGGCGCGCCGATGTCGGACGCCGTCATGGAAATGTCGCGCAAAGGCTTCGGCTGCATCGGCATCGTCGATGGCGCGGGCAAGCTGGTCGGCATCATCACCGACGGCGATCTGCGCCGGCACATGCGGGCCGATCTGCTCAGCGCCCGCGTCGAGGACGTCATGACCAAGGGCCCGA
>CAMDEB010000360.1 GCA_945893085.1 Rhodoplanes serenus
ACCGCCGCAACAACCCGCTCCCGTAGATCAAGCGAATAGGGTCGAGCCATTGGATGCTGGCCTCCATCCCAGCCAGCATCTTGAATCAGAACCGCTCCGATTTGGGAATCCCAAAATCGATTCAGTCCCAATGAATCAGACTCTAGTGCAGCCGGAACTCGCCGTTGACCGAGCGCAGCTCGGCCGGCTTGATCAGCCGGGAGTGCGCGACCGTCACCGAATGCAGGATGCCCTCCAGCGAGCGCTGCCAGAACTTCAGGAAGCCCTGAAGCTCGGGAAAGTTCGGGCACAGATCGTAATCCTGCCAGACGTAGGTTTGCAGCAGCCAGGGGTGATCCGGCCGCCGGTACAGGATTTCCGCGGTCGTCAGCCCATAGCCGCCCATCTGGCGGCGAAAATCTTTGGAAACCAAGTCCTTGGATGTCATGCCAATCCTCCAGCCCCGGTGGGATGAGTGTCGGTGAGTCGCCTTGGACATGACAAGTCGGAACTTCAAATAAAGTTCTAGGATTCAATGGCTTAGCAGCCTCCCCCGGAGTCTGCTGCCAAACTGCTAGCAGTCCCTTGGGATGAGTGCTAAGTATCTTCCACGGTCCTCTTGATCGAGGATACGAGCCGCCTATCTGGCGGTGCAGGGGCTGGCGCGCCGGACGAGCCGCCGCTCCTTCATTTCAAAAGACCACGTCCACTCAGTCACTTAAGGAGGACATTCCATGAAGTTTCGTCCGTTGCACGATCGCGTTGTCGTGCGCCGTATCGACGCCGAGGCGAAGAGCGCCGGCGGCATCATCATCCCCGACACCGCCCAGGAGAAGCCCTCGCAGGGCGAGATCATCGCCGTCGGCCCGGGCGGCCGCGACGAAGCCGGCAAGCTGATCCCGATCGACCTGAAGGTCGGCGACCGCGTGCTGTTCGGCAAGTGGTCGGGCACCGAGGTCAAGATCGACGGCAAGGAGCTCCTGATCATGAAGGAGAGCGACATCATGGGCGTGCTCGATGAGCCCGCCGCGGCCAAGAAGAAGGCCGCCTAAGCGTCACGCTGAGAAATAAATTCGAAGGAGTCGAACACAATGGCTGCCAAGGAAGTTAGATTTTCGGTCGATGCGCGCGACAAGATGTTGCGCGGCGTCGATATTCTCGCCAATGCGGTGCGCGTGACGCTCGGCCCGAAGGGCCGCAACGTCGTGCTCGACAAGAGCTTCGGCGCTCCCCGCATCACCAAGGACGGCGTCACCGTCGCCAAGGAGATCGAGCTCGAGGACAAGTTCGAGAACATGGGCGCGCAGATGGTGCGCGAAGTCGCCTCGAAGTCATCCGACTTCGCCGGTGACGGCACCACCACCGCAACCGTGCTCGCTCAGGCGATCGTCAAGGAAGGCTCCAAGGCCGTCGCCGCCGGCATGAACCCGATGGACCTCAAGCGCGGTGTCGACCTCGCGGTCGAAGCCGTCGTCGAGCACCTCAAGGCCAATTCCAAGAAGGTCACCTCGAACGAAGAGATCGCCCAGGTCGGCACGATTTCCGCCAACGGCGACAAGGAGATCGGCGACTTCCTGGCCAAGGCGATGGCCAAGGTCGGCAACGAGGGCGTCATCACCGTCGAGGAAGCCAAGTCGCTCGACACCGAGCTCGACATCGTCGAGGGCATGCAGTTCGACCGTGGCTACATCTCGCCGTACTTCGTCACCAACGCCGACAAGATGCGCGTTGAGATGGAAGACCCCTACATCCTGATCTACGAAAAGAAGCTGTCGGGTCTCCAGGAACTGCTGCCGCTGCTCGAAGCCGTGGTGCAGACCTCCAAGCCGCTGATCATCATTGCGGAAGATGTCGAGGGCGAAGCGCTCGCGACGCTCGTGGTCAACAAGCTGCGCGGCGGCCTCAAGGTCGCGGCGGTGAAGGCTCCGGGCTTCGGCGATCGCCGCAAGGCGATGCTGCAGGACATCGCGATCCTGACCGGCGGTCAGGCGATCAGTGAGGATCTCGGCATCAAGCTCGAGAACGTCACGCTCGCCATGCTCGGCCGCGCCAAGAAGGTGATGATCGACAAGGAAAACACCACGATCGTCAACGGCGCCGGCAAGAAGTCCGAGATCGAGGCGCGTATCACCCAGATCAAGGCGCAGATCGAGGAGACCACCTCGGACTACGACAAGGAGAAGCTCCAGGAGCGGCTGGCCAAGCTCGCCGGCGGCGTTGCCGTCATCAAGGTCGGCGGCGCCACCGAAATCGAGGTCAAGGAGCGCAAGGATCGCGTCGACGATGCGATGCATGCGACCCGCGCCGCGGTCGAAGAGGGCATCCTGCCGGGCGGCGGCGTCGCGCTGCTGCGCGCCAGCGAAGGCCTCAAGAAGATCCGCACCGCAAACGACGACCAGAAGACCGGCGTTGAGATCGTCCGCAAGGCGCTTTCGCACCCGGCGCGCCAGATCGCCATCAATGCGGGCGAGGACGGCTCGGTGATCGTCGGCAAGATCCTGGAGAAGGATCAGTACAGCTACGGCTTCGACGCACAGAGCGGCGAATACGTCGACATGATGAAGAAGGGCATTATCGACCCGACCAAGGTCGTGCGCGCCGCGCTGCAGAACGCAGCATCGGTCGCGGGCCTGCTGATCACCACCGAAGCGATGGTGGCTGAACTGCCCCAGAAGAAGGGTCAGGCCATGCCGCAGATGCCAGGTGGCGGCGGGATGGACTTCTAGTCCTACCCCTAATCCGAATGCGAAGGCCCGGAAGAAATTCCGGGCCTTTTGCTTTTCGGATGGACCGCAGCGGGCTAGAAATGACAACGACCACGAACGAGAAGGCGCGCGTTCATCCGGCGTCGCCTTGTCGAACCGTGGCCGTACGGCGATGGCACTCGCACTGATCCATCACCACTTGAGGATTGATAAACCAGGTCTGTGACACCGCAATGACGGCGAAAAAGCCAGGCAGCATCTACCTTGGCATCGGCGGCTGGACCTTCGCGCCGTGGCGCGGCGTCTTTTACCCAAAGGGTCTGCCGCACGCGAAGGAGCTCGCCTATGCCAGCGAACGGCTGACCTCGATCGAGGTCAACGGCACGTTCTACCGCTCGCAGACGCCGGCGACGTTCCGCAAATGGGCCGGCGAGGTGCCGGACGGGTTCGTGTTCGCGCTGAAGGGTCCGCGGTTTGCGACCAACCGCCGGGTGCTGGCCGAGGCCGGCGACTCGATCAAGCGCTTCCTCGACAGCGGCGTCACCGAACTGGGCACGCGTCTCGGGCCGCTGCTCTGGCAGTTCGCGCCGACCAAGAAATTCGACGCGGCCGATTTCGGCGGTTTCCTGGAGCTGCTGCCCGAAACGTTCGACGGTCATCACATCCGGCACGTGATCGAGGTCCGGCACGACAGTTTCAAGGTCCCCGGCTTCGCCGCGCTGCTGCGGAAGTTCTCGATGCCGGTGGTGTTCACCGACCACGCCACTTATCCGAACATCGCCGACGTCACCGGCGACTTCGTCTATGCCCGGCTGCAACAGGGCAAGGACACCGTTCCGACCGCCTATCCGCCGAAAGCGCTGGCGGCTTGGAGCAGCCGATTGCAGGAATGGGCGAAGGGCGGCGAGCCCGACGATCTGGAGCGGATCGCGCCGCCATCCAAGGGCAAACCACGCGACGTGTTCGCCTACGTCATCCATGAAGGCAAGGTGCGCGCGCCGGCGGCGGCGATGGCGCTGATCGAACGGCTGAAAGGTTGAGCCATGGCGAAAAAGAAGACCGAGCTCTTCACCATCGGCTACGAAAAGGCCAAGCAGGACGCCGTGCTGGGCGAGCTCGGGCGCGCCAGGATCAAGATCCTGGTCGACACCCGCGCGGTCGCGGCGTCACGCCGTCCGGGCTTCTCCAAGCGGCAGTTGGCGGCTGGCCTCGACGAGCACGGCATCGCCTACATCCACCTGCAGAAGCTCGGCACGCCGACCGAAGGCCGGGAGGCCGCGCGCAGCGGCGACTTCAAGACGCTCTGGAAGATCTACGCCAAGCACCTGAAGACGGCGGAAGCGAAAACCGCGATGGACGACCTCGTGGCGCTGGTCGAATCCGGCAAGCCGGTGTGCCTGCTGTGCTACGAGCGCGATCCGGCGCATTGCCATCGCAGCCGGGTCGCCGAGATCGTGCAGGAGCGAACCGGCGCGCGCGTGACCGACCTGATCCCGCCGCTGTTCGAATAGAACGGAATTATTCCGCCGGCTGAACCTTCACCCGGAGATCGCGCTCGACGCCGTTCACCAGCACCGCGACCATCGCCGTGCCGAACACGAAGCCGAACGCCACCACGGCGGTCGCCAGCAGGACCAGGTCAAAGCCGCCGCGGCCGTGCAGGAAGGCGATCATCGAAATCGCCGCGCCCGAAATCAGGTAGGTGACGAAATAGCGCACGGCATAGACCCGCGCGCGCCAGGAATCGGCGGTGTAGCGGGCGATCACCATGTCGTTCACCGTGACCTGGGCGTAGATGAACGACATGGCGAAGGCGAGCGCCACCAGCAGCGAGAGCCCGGTCGCCTGGGTCACCCAGACCACGCCAATGAACTGCAGCGCGGCCACGACCGCGAACACGAGATGCGGCGGAAACTTCTCCAGCACCCGCCCGACGGTGAACTGCGCCACCGCCCCGAACAGGAACACGATGGTCGCGATGCCGCCGACCGCGGTCAACGAGATGCCACTGCCGATCCGCTCTTCGATCATCTTCGGCAATGCGATCGTCACGGTGTTGAAGACCAGACCCGCCGTGATGCCGATGATGATGAACAGGCCGAACACCGAAACGGCGACCCAGGTCGCGAGCCGTACATCCGGCGCGGAGCTGCGGCCTGCCGCGTGCTGCCGGTCGTCGGGCATCAGCGCAAGATAGGCGATCCCCGCGGCGATGCAGACGACAGCCGGCACCAGGAACGCACCGCGCCAGCCGATCCAGGCGGTCAGCAGCGCGGTGATGCCGGCGGCGAGCGCAACGCCGAGATTTCCGCAGACGCCGTTGAACGCCAGCGTGCGT
>CAMDEB010000361.1 GCA_945893085.1 Rhodoplanes serenus
AACCGACAAGGATTGAATCGTCATGGACATGCCGCGCAACCATTTCAAGCACGCCATCGCCAAGGGCGAGTTGCAGATCGGCCTGTGGTGCAGCCTGTGCAGCAACATCGCCGTCGAGGTCGTCGCGCATTCCGGCTACGACTGGCTGCTGCTCGACACCGAGCATTCGCCGAACGAGCTGCCGGCCGTGCTGTCGCAGCTCCAGGCGGCGCAGACCGGCACCGCGTCCTGCATCGTGCGGCCGGCCTGGAACGACCTGGTGCTGATCAAGCGCTTTCTCGACGTCGGCGCGCAGACGCTGCTGATCCCGTTCGTGCAGTCGCCGGACGAAGCCAAGCGGGCGGTCGAGGCGACGCGCTATCCGCCGAAGGGCGTGCGCGGCATCACCGGCAGCGGCCGCGCCAGCCGCTATGGGCGGGTGAAGGATTATCTGAAGAACGCCTCGAGCGAGATCTGCGTGCTGGTGCAGATCGAGACCCGCGAGGCGCTGGCGCAGATCGAGGCCATCGCCGCGGTGGATGGCGTCGACGGCGTGTTCATCGGGCCGAACGATCTGTCAGCCTCGTTCGGCCATATCGGCAACTGGGGCCACGCCGAGGTGCAGGACGCCTTGAAAGACGCGGTGACGCGGCTGAAAAAGATCGGCAAGCCGGCCGGCATCCTCACGCCGAACGAGGAGGAGGCCAAGCGCTTCATCGAATGGGGCTACACCTTCGTCGCGGTCGGCGCCGACCTCGGCCTGCTCGCCAAGAACGCCGACGCGCTGGCGAAGCGGTTCAAAGGCTGAGTGCCCGCAACTTCTGTCGACCTCATCCTGAGGAGCGCCCGCAGGGCGCGTCTCGAAGGATGGGGCCGTCCAACCGATCTCGGGCTTATCCGAGATCGGCACCTCAAGCGCGCAAGTCGGGTAAACCCGACTTGCGATCCTTCGAGACGCATCGCTTCGCGATGCTCCTCAGGATGAGGACGGATTGAGATCTGGCACGCTTGGCGATGTCCCCGGAATGACGGAAAAAATCACCTCAGCTCGTAGCTGCCATCGCCGCGGATGATCTTCAGATAGCGCTCGGCCGATCGTTCGACCACGCCCTTGCCGTCCTGCCAGATGGTGCGGTCGTTGAACGCGCCGTGCACCCGGTCGAACGCATAGGGCTTCAGCTTCGCCACCACGCCCTCGACCCGCGGCGCCGACAGCGGAATGAAATTCGGGAAGCTCCACATGAAGCTGACCGACTTGTTGTCCTGCACCACCTGCACGATGTCGCCCGAGAGCAGCGCGCCCTTGCCGCCGGCGCCCTCCGCCCAGTGTAGCACCGTGCCGCCGGGATAGTGGCCGCCGGCGCAGATCAGCGTCAGTCCCGGCAGCAGTTGCTTGGTGTCGCCCTGCCACAGCTTGATCGCCGGATCGTCGCGCATGATCCATTCGCGGTCGGCCGCGTGCAGGTGGATCGGGACGTTGAAGGCGTGCGCCCATTCGACCATGCAGGTGTAATAGTGCGGGTGCGAGATCGCGACGCCGACGATGCCGCCCATGCCCTTGATCAGCGCGACGGTCGCGGGATCGCACAGCGAGATGCAATCCCACAGGATGTTGCCGGCCGACGTGCGCAGGAGCTGCGCGCGCTGGCCGATGCCGAACGCCGGGAACGTCGTGATCGACAGCAGGTTCGGCTCGAGCTCGCGCCAGCCGTTGTAGTAGCGTTTCGCCAGCGTCTCGTGCGTGGTCCAGGTCTGCCCCGGCGGCGGGACGTACTGCCGCTCGTCGTCGCAGATCGGGCAGGCCGCCGGCGGCTTGTCCGTCGGCGCGTATTGCGTTCCGCAGGTGTTGCAGATGAAGGCGGGCATGATGGCTCCCCAAATATCGGCCAATCCTACCGTTAGTCGGGGCTGGGTTGTCGAGCGGAACTTAAACGCGATCCGGCAGGTTGATAGATTTGGAGGAGGCGCCCCGCATGACCAGCCGCATCAGCAGGTTTTTGCAGACTGTGTGGTCCGCAGCCACCGGCCGGAAACCCTCGCCTGCCGAGACGCCGTCTCGCCCCGAGGTGGTTCTTCACGATCCCGCGGCGCAGCGTCCGCACGATCTCGATGATCCGTACTTCGATCCCAAGGTGCAGGCCCGCATCGCAGAGGTGATCGCGAACGCGACCCGGAAGAAGTGATCTTAGCATAATCGGACAATCGAGATGCCGCCTGACGCAACACCCTGAACGAATCTCCTCCTTCCGCCGGAGTTGTATTCGGGCCAATCGCCGCGCGGTTTAACGACTGCGCAGCGTCCTAGCGTCAGTTGGCGTCGAGATGGGCGAGGGCGCCGACGGTCGGAGCGGCCAGCGAGGTCATTTTCGTGAAAAAGGTCGCAATCTGCCAATGCTACCGGCGTGACGACTGCCATTCGCCCATGAGATAGGCGTGTGCTATCCTGGTTGCCGTCGCGAATGAAGATTTCCATGGCCCACGAACGCATCGAGATGAACCCCGAGATCATGGGCGGAAAGCCGGTGATCCGCGGGACGCGCGTTCCGGTCGAGATCATTCTTCGCAAGTTGGGCGCCGGGATGACATCCGACGCGATCATCGTCGATCATCCGCACCTGACCCGTGAGGACATTGAAGCGGTGCGTCTCCGCTCTCGCCAGTTGGCGTCGTCGGTTCGATGACGGCGAAAATTACCATGCGCCCTGCCGTCCATCCAGGCCGCCTGCTGAAGCGGGAGCTGACAGCGCGGACGCTGAGCGCAAACCGGTTCGCGATCGACCTCAGCGTGCCGTCCGGGCGCATCACCGACATCCTCAACGGCCGGCGTTCGATCACCGCCGATACGGCGGTGCGGCTCGGCCGCTATTTCCGCAACAGCGCGCAGTTCTGGCTCGACCTGCAGAGCCAGTACGATATTGCGGTGATCGAGCGCGAACACGGTGCCGAGATTGCGTGGCGTGTGCGGCCGTCGGATGCGGCGTGAGTCTCTAGATCATGTTGCTTGTGGAGTAGAATGCTGAGCGACTGGGATCAACAGCCTCCGCATTCTTTGTTAGTGCGCTAACGGCCCAACCTTGCATGTTGTGTTCCGACGGCAAAATGATCCAGCCATCTTGATCCCCAACGGCCGAGAATTGGTTTGCTGATAAGCAGAGGGCCGTGAGCGCGCAGACCAGCGCGGCGCGGTCATCATGGTTGTTAACGGCGCTCAGTTCTGCCTGCATAGATCGCTTGGGAAGGAGATTTTCGATGAAGCTAAAAATCGCTCCGTTATTTGTCAGATGCTGAAAAAACGCATCAGATCGATTGCGGCGATTGACATTTAGTTTGGCTGGTTCAGCAATCATCACTCCCAGAAATGAACTTGGGAATGCTTCTACAATCGCGCTGTCGTCAATTTTTGATGCGTGTCGCGCGCTAGCTACCTTGCAACGATTACGAACCGCAAGCGCACAAGCATTCGCATTTGTATTGAGTCGTTTTCCTGCCGGGGTACTTGATTGCCCAGGTTTTCCGACCCGACAAGGCATCCCCCGGGTAAGCATCCGTTCGGCAATGCGATAGCGCCCTATAAGATCGAAGCCCGACCGAAGCGGTCCATCGATTGCCACGGCCGAAAGCAGTGCGTCGCCGGCCATTGCGGCAATAGTATCGGTGCGCTCCGGTTCCAAAGCCCGGAATCGTTTGATTGACCAAACGATGGTGCGCGCATCCCAGTCCAGCCGACAAACTGCGCTGGAACGGCGGGTCGGCGAGCACCCAACATCAATGCCTAATACTGACCCGCGTTCCGCTAACATCGCAATTGGTTCGTTCTGCCGTTTCGCGGCATCACCAGTCTGGCTGCCTCACGCCGGCATCGGCACCTCACCCACATCCTTCGGCACCTTATACCCCTTCACCGTCGCCGGCTTCTTCGCAATGGTCGTGTACCAGCGCAGCACGTTGGGATACTGCTTCATGTCGATGGTCTGCCACTCGAAGCGGCTGATCCACGGCCAGATCGCGATGTCGGCAATCGAGTAGTCGTCGGCGACGTATTCGCGGCCGTCGAGCCGCCGGTCGAGCACGCCGTAGAGCCGGTGCGCCTCTTTCAGGTAGCGCTCCTCGGCGTAGGGCGCCTTGCCGGGATTGTACTTCACGAAGTGATGCACCTGGCCGAGCATCGGGCCGGGGCCTCCCATCTGCCACATCAGCCATTCGATGGTGCGCATGCGCTTCTCGCCCGAGGTCGCCAGCAGCTTGCCGGATTTTTCGGCGAGATAGATCAGGATCGCGCCGGACTCCATCAGCGACATGCCGTTGTCGCGATCGACGATCGCCGGGATGCGGTTGTTCGGGCTGATCTTGAGGAACTCCGGCTTGAACTGCTCGTCCTTGCCGATATCGACCGAATGCCCGGTGTAGGGCAGGCCCATTTCCTCGAGCGCGATGGAAACCTTGCGGCCGTTCGGCGTGGTCCAGGTGTAGAGGTCGATCACGATGTCCGTCCTTTGCTTTCAACGTCCCCGGTAAGTCGTATAGCTCCACGGCGTCGCGAGCAACGGCACATGATAGTGCCCCTCCGGCTCGGCGATGGAAAAGCGGACCGGCACCACGTCGAGGAACGCGCTCTTGAAATGCGCGCCGATCCGGAATTCGAGCTGGTAGGTGCCGATGCGCAGCGGCTCGCCCGCGATCAGCGGCGCATCGGTGCGGCCGTCGGCATTGGTGATGGCCTCGACCAGCAGCCCGCGGGCGCTGGCACCGATCTCATAAAGCGCGACCGGCACGCCCGCGGCCGGCCGCCCGGCGACGGTGTCGAGCACGTGGGTCGAGAGCCGCCCGTCGGTGTTCGGCTTGCCGGGGCCGTCCACCAGGCCGACCAGACGCAGCCGGGTGATGAAGGCGATCTCGTCGAGCGCGCGCGTGCGCTCAGCCGCGGCGTCGTTGTCGAGCCGGCGCTCGTACTGCGCCAGGATCGAGTCGCGGGTGTGCCGTCGCACGCAGACGATGAACGGAAACTGGAATTTCTCCC
>CAMDEB010000362.1 GCA_945893085.1 Rhodoplanes serenus
ACTTTCGTCGCCTCGCAAAATATTGCGCTTCGCAAATTTTGCGCTGGGTCCCGGGTCTCGATCCGCTCGGCTGCGCCTCGCTTCTCTCGCCCGGGACACGACACCGCTAATACAGCGGCGTGCCCGGCACGAAAGCATCGAACGCCGCCCAGAACTGCACGCGATAGCGGTCCTGCTCCATCATCAGCTCGTGCCGGGCGCCGGCGACGATCAGATGCGAGCCGGCGCGCAGCCGGATCGCGAAGTCCTCGATCGCCGCGGTCGAGACGATGTCGTCGCGGCCGGCGGCGACCAGCATCAGCGGCTGGCGGATCTTGCCGGGATAGTTCGCCTCGGCGAATTCGTTGATGACGCGATAGGCCGCGTCCGCCCAGGCGATGGTCGGCGAGCCGATGCCGAGCGCGGGCTCCGCCTCGAGCACCGCCCTGGTGCGGGCGTGGCGCACCGGATCCGAGGTCAAGGGGTTCCCGATGTAGGGCCCCGACGCCAGGAAGCTGCCGTCGCCGCCCGGCACGTAGGAGGTGCCGAAACCAGCGAGCCGCATCACCTTGGCGGTTGCTTTGACGAGGCCCAAGCGGCGAATGCCGGCGAGTTCGATCATCGGCGCCGAGAGCACGATGCGGTCGAACCAGCGGCGCGCCTGCCTGGCGATGCGGATCATCACGCCCGCGCCCATCGAATGACCGATCGCAAACAGCGGCGGCGGACAGTCCGGCAGCACCACCTCCTTCATGAACACTTCGAGGTCGAGCTCAAATTCGGAGAAGTCGCCGACATGGCCCTTGCGCGGATCGTCGAGCGCGCGGTCGGACAGGCCCTGGCCGCGCCAGTCGAAGGTGGCGACGGCAAATCCGCGCGCGCGCAGCTCGCGCACCGTCTCGAAATACTTCTCGATGAATTCGGCGCGGCCCTGAATCAGGCAGACCGTCCCCTTGCGGCCCGGCGGCGGCTCCCAGCGCGCGAACCGCAGGTTGACGCCATCGGCGGTCTTCAGCATGCCCGTGGTTACGCCCTCGGGCACCGGGTTGGCGGGGATGGAAATCAGTCGCATGGGGATGAAAAGCCTGCGGCGGCAGCCGCCTTATAGCAGCCAGGGCGGCGCTTCGCGCGATCTCCGGAACGGCGCCCCAACGTCCTGTGGACGTAGGAATTTATCGTTCAATTACAGATACTTAATCTCACCGCCAAAACCCCTTGCGAGCCGCCGGAGGCTACCCATATCCAGCCCTGCGCAGGCCCGCTGAGGCTGTGCAACGGGGTCCGGCCAATGGTGGCGGACCACCGCATGTCGCTCAAAGGAGGATATGCCATGCGAACTTTCGATCTTGCTCCCCTCTACCGTTCGACCGTCGGTTTCGACCGGCTGTTGTCGATGCTCGATGGCGTCGAGACCACGCCCGGCTACCCGCCCTACAACATCGAGCGCACCGGTGAGAACGACTACCGCATCACCGTAGCGGTCGCGGGCTTCGGCGAAAACGAGCTGTCGATCGTGTCGAAGGAAAACACGCTAACCATCAAGGGCGACAAGCAGACGAAGGACGCGACGTCCAACCAGGTGCTCCATCAGGGCATCGCGGCGCGGGCGTTCGAGCGGACCTTCCAGCTTGCCGACTACGTCCAGGTCAAGGGCGCGTCGCTCGAGAACGGTCTCCTGCACGTCGACCTCGTGCGCGAGATCCCCGAGGCGAAGAAGCCGCGCCAGATCGCCATCGGCAACGGCAAGGCCCAGCCGAAGGTGGTCGAGGCCCAGGCTGCGTAAGCAGCAGACCCAAAAGCTGCGTCAGCAGCGGATGGCTTAGCGGTTCATTCCGCAGAGAGTGGAGCGCCCCGGATTTCCGGGGCGCTTTTATTTTGTGAAGGCGCTCTCTTGTTTGCGCATGATCTTTTCGGAAGATCGGTTCCCACTTTTCCGAATCATGCGCTAGTGCCGCAGCCCGCCGTCTGCCGGTTTGCTTTCGGGGATCGGCGCCGCATCGACAGCGGGCGCGGGCTGGGAGGCGGCGCTCGCCGGCCGCGGCTTCGGCAGCGGCGGCGGGGTGACGGCGGCGGCGCGCTTGGGCGCGGGCTTCGCAGCCGGCTGCGGCTTGACGTTCGCCGGCGGAGCCACCCGCTGCGGAAACCGCTCCGGCGGCGGCGGCAGGATCGAGTTGCCGTGCTCGCCGGAGTCGGGCTCCATGATGACATGCGGCTCCTCCAGCGGCGGACCGGTGTCGGGCGGCGGCAATGGCGCCGAGGCAACCGGCGGCGCGGCGGATCGGGCGCGCGGCTGCACGTTCGGGATCGGCGCCATCGGACGCGGCCCGTAGATGACCGGCCGCTCGTTCTCATAGACCACCGGCGGACCCGCGCCGTAGATGCCGGGCGGCGGCAGCGCCTCCGGACCGAGGTAGCCCTCCGGCGCCATCGGCTCGTAGGGACCCATGCGCAGGCCCGGCCGGACCGCGCGCGAGGCGCTCACGGTCGGCGTGACCGACAGGATGTCGCCGTGCCGCGCGTCGACCACGACCCGCACCTCTTCGCCGCCCGCCTCGACCGCGCGCAGCACATAGGTCGCGCCGCGGCGCACCGGCCGTTCGATCGGATCGAGCCCGGTCGAGCGGATGATGGTGAGGATTTCATGCGCCGGCAGAATTTCAGCGTTGGCCTGTGCGACACGCAATGGCTCGGCCGAAACCGGCAGCGCAACCGTCATCACCACAGCCGCCATCGCGGCGTAGAATAATTTGCGTTTCACGACGTTCTCTCTCCACCCGTGCACCGACCGCAACGATAGCGCCGAATGGGGCGACGCTGGGGCGGCGGTATCACGCTTTTGCGGCAAGCTCGACGAAACGGTCGACATCGGCGTCGCGTGTCGAAAACGAGGCGACGAGCCGGACCAACAGTTCGTCGGGCCCGAGTGCGACGCCGTCCGGCAGGCTATCGCTTGAGCGCACATAATAACGCGCGCCGGCGGCCTTCAGACGTCCTTCCACAGCTTTCGGCAAAATGACGAACACCAGATTGGCCTCGACCGGCCAGACCGGAGCGTGGCCGGCAGCGGCGAGACCCGACGCCAGCCGATCGGCCATCGCATTGGCGTGGCGCGCCAGCCGCAGCCAGCAATCATCTGCCAGAAAGGCTTGGAATTGCGCCGAGACAAACCGGTGCTTGGAGAGCAGATGGCCTGCGCGCTTGCGGCGCTCGCCCATGTGTTCGGCTTTGGCCGGATCGAAGAACACCACCGCTTCGGCCGCCATCGCGCCGCCCTTGGTGGCGCCGAACGACAGCACGTCGACGCCGGATCTCCAGGTGATGTCCGCCGCGCTGGCGTTGAGCCGCGTCAGCGCGTTGGCGAAGCGCGCGCCGTCCATGTGCACCGCCATGCCGCGCGCGTGGGCGAGCCGCGCCAGCGCCGCGATCTCGTCCGCGCGGTAGATGGTGCCGGCCTCGCTCGCCTGCGTCAGCGACAGCGCGGCGGGAACGACCTGATGCGGTGCGTGGCCGGAATATTGCGCCAGCGCCGCTGCCAGCGTCTCGGGCGCGAGCTTGCAGCCGACGCCGGGCAGCCCGACAAGCTTGAGCCCGCCGCCGAAGAACTCCGGCGCGCCGCATTCGTCGGTCATGATGTGCGCTTCGGCATGGGCGAACACCGCGCCCCAGGGCGGGCTGAAATGGGCGAGCGCGAGCGCATTCGCCGCCGTCCCGGTCGGCACCAGGAACACCGCGACGTCGCGTTCGAAGATTTCGCCGAGCCTGCGCTCGACCGAGCGCGTCAGATCGTCGTTGCCATAGCCGAGCGCATAGCCGTCGTTGGCGGCGACGAGCGCCTGAAGAATCTCCGGGGCGATGCCGGCGGTGTTGTCGCTGGCGAAATTCATCCGTCCACTGGACCGTCGTGCAATCGGCGGATGCCATGGTCGATCGAGACCACGCCGGGACCGAGCGAGATCAGCACCAGCAGGATCGACGCCCAATAGACATGCGTCGACCATAGCGCCTCGGGCGCGACGAACACCTGGATCACCACGGTCATGACCAGCAGCGCCAGCGCGGCGAAGCGGGTGGCAAGACCGAGCACCAGGCAGATCGGCAGGATGAACTCCGCATAGCTCACCATCGGCGCCGCAATCCATGCCGGGATCGGCAGGTTCGCCATCCGCTCGAACTCCTGAACGGTCGCCTCGCGCACCGACATCGGCAGCGTCACCGACCATTCGAAGTCGAGGACGCTGAGCGGTATGCTCGGACCCTCCACCTTGCCCTGGCCGGCGACGAAAAAGGTCCGCGCCATCACCAGCCGCAGAACGATCGCCACCAGCGCATAAGGCAGGATCGTGCCCATCAGCCAGACCACGCGGTCGATCAGCCCGATGACCGGCGTGCGCCGAGGCTCCCTCGGGGGCGGCGGCGCGCGCTGATTTAAAAGATGCGAAAGTTGCGAAGTGTCGGCCATCAGATCCCCGGGGCCGCCTTAGGCTGTGGGCGCTCACTTGTCACGGCCAAGCCGACCAGAATTCCTTTCTGACTCGGCCGGGGCGGTCAAACAAGCCCGCGCAACAAATGCCAACAATCCGGATTGTTCGCGCAATTGACCGCTATGCCTGGAGTAAGTATTTGCAATCCTCGGAACTTTAGGACAGTATTACTGTCCCAATTGGCAAGCCACGCCGCGACAGCGAGCGCGGGCGGCGCTCCGCGATGCCCTTGCGTGGACATCGAACGCCGCTCAAATTGAGCAGCCCGCGAGGTGCCGGCAAAGCGGCCCGCGAGAAGGCTGCCCTCTGACATGGTTTGCCTCGGGCCACGGCGCCATTCGGCGCCGGGGACGAGGCCAGTGCGCAGGCATCCGGACGCGACCGGAGCCGCGAGAGCGACACGATGACGAAGGGTCCGACAGGCGAGAGGACGCGCACGATCGGCGCTGCTGCGGCGGCGTATGTCGATGCACGTCTGCTCTATGCCAATTCCGCCGACCCGGGCGTTCCCGAAGCGCGCGG
>CAMDEB010000363.1 GCA_945893085.1 Rhodoplanes serenus
AAGCAGCGCCTCGATCACCATCAGCGCCAGCATGATGTAGAACGGCACGCACAGCATGTAGCGTGCGAGTTCGATGGGCCTGATGGGATTGCGAGTCATGGCTCAAGTGTAGCCGAAAATTCCGGAGGCAAGTGCAGCCTGTGATAGGATGCAACACCCGGAAAACACAGGAAAAACGCCATGGGCGTCATCGCATGGATCGTCATCGGCCTGCTGGCCGGCTGGCTCGCCGCCAAGATCACCAATTCGCCCCAGGGCCTGCTGCGCAATCTCGCGGTCGGCCTGGTCGGCGCCATCGTCGGCGGTTTCCTGGCCCAAAAACTCGGGATGGCGGTGATGCCTGACTTCTGGGGCGAGCTGATCACAGCCATTATCGGCGCGGTGCTGCTGCTGTTCGTGCTGCAGGCGATCCGGCGGGCGTGAGCCGCCGGGTTGCGGTGGAGCGGCCGGGTCCGTAAGTAAGGACACCCTGGGACACCTCGATGACCGTTGTGCTCGACCACACCACCGGACGGCCGCGCCATCCCGAGAAGGCGCATCGGCCGGACACGCCCGTGCTGCGCAAGCCGGACTGGATCCGGGTGCGGGCGCCGGTGTCGCGGCAGTTTGCCGAGACCCAGGCGATCGTGCGCGCCAACGGCCTGCACACCGTGTGCGAGGAGGCCGGCTGCCCGAACATCGGCGAGTGCTGGGAGAAGAAGCACGCCACCTTCATGATCATGGGCGACACCTGCACCCGCGCCTGCGCGTTCTGCAACGTCAAGACCGGATTGCCGGGCCCGCTCGATCCGCTGGAGCCCGTCCACATCGCGCAGGCGATCGAGAAACTCGGCCTCGCTCACGTGGTCGTAACCTCGGTTGATCGCGATGACCTGGCAGACGGCGGCGCGCGGCATTTCGCCGAGGTGATTGCAGCGACACGCGCGCGTTGCCCGAACACCACCATCGAGGTGCTGACGCCGGACTTCCTGCGCAAGGACGGCGCGATCGAGCAGGTGGTCGCCGCGCGGCCCGACGTGTTCAACCACAACCTCGAAACTGTGCCGTCGCGCTATCTCACGGTGCGGCCGGGCGCGCGCTATTTCCATTCGGTGCGGTTGCTGCAGCAAGTCAAGGAGCTCGATCCCGCGATGTTCACCAAGTCCGGCATCATGGTCGGGCTCGGCGAGGAGCGGAACGAGGTTCTGCAGGTGATGGACGATCTGCGCGCGGCGGGCGTCGACTTCCTCACCATCGGTCAGTACCTGCAGCCGACCCGCAAGCACCATCCGGTGATCCGGTTCGTGCCGCCCGACGAGTTCGAACAGCTGAAGACCATCGCCTATGCCAAGGGATTCCTGATGGTGTCGGCGAGCCCGCTGACGCGCTCGTCGCATCATGCGGGCGAGGATTTCGCCCGGCTCAAGGCCGCGCGCGGGGCGGGCGCTACTCGCTAGCCGATGCCGCAATTCACCACCAGGCGCCAGGTGCGTCATTCGGCCGAAAACATGTTCGACCTCGTCGCCGACGTCGAGCGCTATCCCGAATTCGTGCCGCTGTGCCGCGATCTGAAGGTTCGCAGTCGCACCGCGAAGGGTGAGGGCGTCGAGGTCGTGGTTGCCGACATGACCGTCGCCTACAAGCTGGTGCGCGAGGCATTCCGCAGCCGCGTCACGCTCGACCGGCCGAAGCTGCAGATCCTGGTGGAGTATCTCGAAGGCCCGTTCAGTCATCTCGAGAACCGCTGGACCTTAAAGCCGACCGGCGAACGAACCTGCGAGATCGAGTTCTTCATCGACTATGAGTTTCGCAGCCGCACGCTCGGCCTGCTGATGGGCGCGATGTTCGACGCCGCCTTCCGGCGTTTTGCCGTGGCGTTCGAGCAGCGCGCCGACAAGGTGTACGGGCGCAAGACCGCCTAGTCGCCGGCAAGCTCCGTCAACATCGCCAAAGCCTGCAGTACCGAGCGCCGGCGCACCTCGCCGCGGCCGAGGTCGCCGAACCGGCTCTCATGATGGATGCGGCGTCCGCTGCGCGATGCGGCGGCGAAATGCACGAGCCCCACGGGCTTGGCGGCCGACCCGCCGCCCGGTCCGGCGATGCCGGTGACCGACACCGCGAGATCGGCAGGGGAATGGGCCAGGACGCCGTTCGCCATGGCCTCCGCGGTTTCGCGGCTGACCTCGCCGTGCTGCTTGAGCGTGTCCACCGGCACGCCTAGGAGTTCCTGCTTCGACGCGTTGGAATAGGTGACGAAGCCCCGGTCCACCACGGCGGAAGAACCCGCGATCTCGGTCAACGCCGCGGCCACCAGACCGCCGGTGCAGGATTCGGCGGTCGCAACGGTGAGCGTCTTCGCCTTACACAGGTCGAGCAGCGCGCGCGCGGCATCTTGGATTTCTTGGTCCGGCATCACCAGTTCCAAACTACCAATTCCAAGGCAGGCGAACCGTGGCCGTGGCCATCGCCGCGATCCCTTCGCCGCGGCCGGTAAAGCCGAGCTTTTCGCTGGTTGTCGCCTTGACCGCGACCCGCTCGACCCCGATCTCGGCAATCTCCGCGATCCGCTGCCGCATCGCGTCGCGGTGCGGGCCGATGCGCGGGGCTTCGCAAATGATGGTGAGATCGAGATGCGCAATGCGGCCGCCGCGCTTGCGCACACGCTCGGCGGCGTATTTCAGGAAATGGTCGGAGGACGCACCGCGCCAGCGCGGGTCGTTCGGCGAAAAATGGTGACCGATGTCGCCGTCCGCCAGCGCGCCGAGGATCGCGTCGACCGCGGCATGCAGTGCGACGTCGGCATCCGAATGGCCGGCGAGGCCGCGCTCGTGCGCGATGCGCACGCCGCCGAGCATGACGTGGTCGCCGTCGCCGAAGGCGTGGACGTCGTAGCCGCTGCCGGTGCGGATGTCGGCGAGACTGGCGATGCGGCGCGCCTCGGCGCGGGCGAAGTCATCTTCGGTGGTGAGCTTGATGTTGCCGGGCTCGCCGGCGAA
Source organism: Rhodoplanes serenus (assembly GCA_945893085.1). Taxonomy (GTDB): domain Bacteria; phylum Pseudomonadota; class Alphaproteobacteria; order Rhizobiales; family Xanthobacteraceae; genus Z2-YC6860. The sequence goes on from CAMDEB010000363.1 coordinate 2,976, forward strand.
CACCGAAACCTTGAGGCCGGCCCATTCGGCGAGCGCGGCATCGTCGGAGAAGTCGTCGCGGCCGGCTCGCGCGGCCTTGCGATGCGCTTCGAGCAACCGGCCAAATGCAAACGCCTGCGGCGTCTGCACGCTGCGCAGTTGCGCGCGATCGAGCGTGCCTGTCACGTGGCCGTCGGCATCGACGCTCTTGATGGTGTCGGCGACGTCGAGCACCGGAATCGCGGCGCCGGTTTCCGCGCAGGCCGTGATCGCCCGCGACACCAGCGTGGCCGAGCAGAATGGGCGGGCCGCGTCATGCACCAGCACGATGTCGGGCGCACCGGCGCTCAAGGCCTCCAGACCCGCGCGCACCGAGGCCTGCCGACTGGCGCCGCCATGCACCGGCGGCATCAGCTTGAGGCCATGCGCTGCGGCGTCATAGGGCGCCCGGTCGTCCGGGTGGATCACCGCCTGAACCGCCGCCACGTCGCCATGCCAGGACAGCAGACTGAGGCTGGAGCGGATCACCGGTTCGCCCGCCAGATGCCTATATTGCTTCGGTACTCCGCCGCCGGCGCGAAGCCCTCGCCCGGCTGCGACCACCACTGCGGCAACGGAAGGCGGCATACGAAACCCTGCGTAAATAGCCCAATTCGCTACTCGCTTAGCGCGTCGGCGGGTCGGGGCAAAGGATTTCCACCGCTGCGGAAAATGTTGCGTTGCAGCACTTGCGCTGCGTTGCGAATTGGCTAAACTATGAGCAGTTCCTATTCAGCCTAATTTATGGGCAGACCCTTTGAGCCTCGCCAAGACCAAAGAAAGCGCACTCCGGATCGGCGACCTGCCGGTGCCGAACCGCGTCGTGCTGGCGCCGATGACCGGCATCACCGATGCGCCGTTCCGCCGGCTGGTCTCGCGGCTCGGGGCCGGCCTCGTCGTCTCGGAGATGACGGCCAGCGAATTGCTCATCGAAGGCGACCGCAACGCCGTGCTTCGCGCCGAGGGGCAGGGCACCGGCATTCACGTGGTGCAGCTTGCCGGCTGCGAGCCGCACTGGATGGCGGAAGGGGCGCGGATCGCCGAAGCCTCCGGCGCCGATATCATCGACATCAACATGGGCTGCCCGGCGAAGCACGTCGCGAGCAAGCAATCCGGCTCCGCGCTGATGCGCGACCTCGATCATGCGCTGACCCTGATCGAGGCCACGGTCGCGGCCGTGCGCCTGCCGGTGACGCTCAAGATGCGGCTCGGCTGGGACGATCGCTCGATCAACGCACCCGAACTCGCCCGTCGCGCGGAAGAAGCCGGCGTGCGCCTCGTCACCGTGCATGGCCGCACCCGCTGCCAGTTCTACAACGGCCGCGCCGACTGGGCGGCCATCCGCGCGGTCAAGCAGGCACTGTCGATCCCGCTGATCGTCAACGGCGACATCAAGACCTGTGACGACGCCGATGCGGCGCTGCGGGCGTCCGGCGCGGACGCCGTGATGATAGGACGCGCGGCGCAGGGCCGGCCGTGGTGGCCCGGCCAGGTCGGGCGCTATCTCGAAACCGGCCGGCGCGAACAGGCGCCGCCGCTGCCGGCGCAGCTCGCGCTCATCACCGCGCTCTACGAGGAAATGCTGGCGCATCACGGACTGCGGATCGGACTGCGGCATGCTCGCAAGCATCTCGGCTGGGCGCTCGACGCCGCGGCCTCGAGCGCGGGCGTTGCGGTCGACCTGCTCAAGCGCTGGCGCTCGAACGTGCTCACCAGCGAAGACCCGGCGGTGGCGCGCATCCGCCTGGCGCAAGCCTATGACGCCTTCGCCTGCGGAGCGCGGGCATGACCGAGATCGAAATGCACCGCCCCGACCTGCTGGGCTCCGCCGCCGATGCGGTGCTCAATGCGCTGCCGCTGCCGGTCATCATCGTGGCACCCGACGGTAAGATCGCCGACGCCAATGTCGCGGCCGAGAACTTCTTCGAAGTGTCGGTGCCGTTCTTGCGCCGCAACCTGCTGTCCGAGCTGGTGCCGTTC
>CAMDEB010000364.1 GCA_945893085.1 Rhodoplanes serenus
TTCCAGCCGTTCAACATTCCCTCCGGCTCGATGAAGGCCACGCTGCTGGTCGGCGACTACCTGTTCGTGTCGAAATATTCCTACGGCTACACCCACTATTCGCTGCCGCTATCGCCGCCGCTGTTCTCCGGGCGCATTCTGGGCTCGCAGCCGGACCGCGGCGACATCGTGGTGTTCCGCCTGCCGACCGACGATTCCACCGACTACATCAAGCGCGTCATCGGCCTGCCCGGCGACCGCATCCAGATGATCGACGGCGTCCTGCACATCAACGGCCAGGCGACCAAGCGCGAGCGCGTCGAGGATTTCGTCGATATCGACGAAGGCCGGCGCGCCACGCGGGTGCGGCAATGGCGCGAAACGCTGCCGAACGGCGTGAGCTACACCACGCTCGACCTGCCCTACAACACCGCCTCCGACAACACCGACGTCTACCATGTGCCGGCCGACCACTATTTCATGATGGGCGACAACCGCCACAACTCGACCGACAGCCGCTTTCCGCAGGTCGGCTACGTGCCGTTCGAAAATCTCGTCGGCCGCGCCCAACTCATCTTCTTCTCGGTCGCCGAGGGCGAGCGCGCGTGGGAGGTCTGGCGCTGGCCCTGGTCGGTGCGTTGGAGCCGGCTGCTATCGATCGTACGATGAGGCGTGTGGCCAAGGACACGAATGCTCCTGCCGCGCCGCCGCGCGCCGCCGAACCGCAGGGCGGACGCGCCGCAGGCCCAGCTCCGCCACGCCGGAAACCCAAGGCCCGCGCCAGCACCGCCGGCGATCTGGAAGCCAAGGTCGGCTATCGGTTCAAGGACGGCGATCTGCTCGACCGTTCGCTGACGCATATTTCGGCGCTCGCCGGCGCCAGCCGCTCGGGCAGCTATCAGCGGCTTGAGTTCCTCGGCGATCACGTGCTGGGTCTCGTCATCTCCGACATGCTGTTTCGCGCCTTTCCCAAGGCCGATGAAGGGGAACTGTCGCGGCGGCTCGCCGATCTGGTCCGCCGCGAAACCTGCGCCGAGGTGGCGCGCTCGATCGATCTCGGCACCTCGCTGCGGCTCGGAAACTCGGAATCCAATGCCGGCGGCCGGCTGCGCACGGCGATCCTCGCCGACGTCTGCGAGGCGGTGGTCGGCGCGGTGTTCCTCGACGGCGGCTATCCGGAGGCCGCGGCGCTGATCGAGCGGCTGTGGGGGGAGCGGATGCGGGCGCCGGTGCGGCCGCTGCGCGATCCGAAGACCATGTTGCAGGAATGGGCCCAGGCGCGGGGCCTGCCGACGCCGGTCTACAAGGAGGTCGAGCGCACCGGGCCGCATCACGATCCCGAATTCCGCGTCGCCGTCGTGCTGCCGCAACGCGAGCCTGCGGAGGGCGTCGGCCGCTCCAAGCGCGCCGCCGAGCAGGACGCCGCCGCGGCGCTGCTCAAGCGAGAGGGCGTGCGGACGGACCGCGCCGATGGGTGAGGGGCCAGTGCCCGACGAGACCGGCACGCGCTGCGGTTTCATCGCGCTGATCGGTGCGCCCAATGCCGGAAAATCGACGCTGACCAACGCGCTGGTCGGCAGCAAGGTCGCAATCGTCACGCCCAAGGTGCAGACCACGCGCGCGCTGCTGCGCGGGATCGTGATGGATGGCAACACGCAGCTGGTGCTGATCGATACGCCGGGCATCTTCGCGCCGAAGCGACGGCTTGATCGCGCCATGGTGACGACGGCCTGGAGCGGCGCCCACGACGCCGACCTGGTGGCGTTGCTGGTCGATGCGAAGACCGGGTTCGACAAGGAGGTCGAAGCGATCTTCGACAAGATCGGCGAAATCCGTCAGCCGAAGGCTCTCATCCTCAACAAGGTCGACATCGTCGACAAGGCGGCGCTGCTCGCGCTCACGCAGACCGCCAACGAGCGCGCGCGGTTCGACGCGACCTTCATGGTCTCGGCACGGACCGGCGATGGGGTCGCGGACCTTCGCGCCTGGCTTGCCGCGCATGTGCCGGCCGGTCCCTGGCATTATCCGGCGGACGAGGTTTCCGATGCGCCGCTCCGGCACCTGGCGGCCGAGATCACCCGCGAGAAGCTGTTTCTGAAGCTGCACCAGGAGCTGCCCTACCAGTCGACGGTGGAAACCGAGGTCTGGAAGGAACTCAAGGACGGCTCGGTGCGGGTCGAGCAGACGATCTTCGTGGAGCGCGAAAGCCAGCGCAAGATCGTGCTCGGCAAGGGCGGCCAGTCGATCAGGAACATCGGCGCTGCGGCGCGCAAGGAGCTCGCCGAGATCATCGAGATGCCGGTGCATCTGTTTTTGTTCGTGAAGGTGCGGGAGGGCTGGGGCGACGATCCCGAGCGTTATCGGCAGATGGGGCTGGAGTTTCCCAAGGAGTGAAGGCCGTGATCGGAACCGGACGGATCGCATGGCTGGCAAGGATCGCAACATGCCTCTTGGCCGGCCTGGCGACGGCTACGGCACAGGGTCCGCTGGTCACCAACGAAGCCGAGCTCGAAGCGGCGATGCGAACCAGCACGCTGAAGATCGACGATCCGGTCGCGGTGTTCGATTTCGTGCTGAACAGCCTGCCGGACCGCGTGAAGGTGCTGCCGACCGAGAACTATTATTATTTCCGTTTTGCCCACAACGGCGTGAACTACACTGGCAACATCCGGCTGGCTGCGATCAGCCGCGATCAGGGCAAGGTCCACTTCGCCTATGGCGAGCAGCCCTCCGACTGGCGAGCCGCGCCCGGCGTCAACGCGATAGTTCTCGATGCGGAGCGCGGCGTCAAAGTGGAAAGGCTCGATGGCCTCGCCTACAGCGTTTCCCGGGGCGGCAAGAGCGTGATCTTTGCGCTCAACGATCTGTCGCAGGTCAAGCCGCCGCCGGAATTGCTCCGCCCGGATGAAACCTTCATTGGCCCGATCTTCGACGAGTCCGGTGTGCGCTTCTTCCTGGTGTTCAATTCGCGGCTGAAGCTGTTTCATTACCTGCTCGACGAGACCGTGAAAGTCCCCGACGCATTCTTCGCCGCCAAGGTCAGCGACCGCATCCAGATCGGTAAGCGCACCGGCTTTGCCTTCTACCGGGACGATCGGCGGAAAATCCTGATCGGGGTCAACGAGCGCAGCTCGCGGCTCAACACGTTCTTCGATGGCCCGTTCGATCAGTTGCCCGACAACTTCATCGAAGGCGAAGCGCTGCACGACGCCATCCTGGCCGTCGCCCCCGATCTCAAGGGCCGGATCGACCGTTTCGGCAATTTTGCCGACCGTTCCGAGCGCTACCTGATCCATCCGTATCTGCTCTACCGCCGGGAAGCCGACCTCACGGTGTTCCATCGCTGCGCCGGCAGGAAGAGCATCCAACCCACCAACCGGCCCGGCTGTTTTGTCATCGACGACGCCGAGCAGATGAAGGCCAGGCCGCGGCCGCTGGCCTTGAAGAGGCGTTGAGGACTCAAAGGTTCGGGCCTAAAGACAAGCCATGGAATGGACCGACCAAGGCATCGTGCTGGGCAGCCGGCGCCACGGCGAAAGCAACGCCATCCTCGAGGTGATGACGCGCGAGCACGGCCGCCATCTCGGGCTGGTGCGCGGCGGCTCAGGCTCGCGGCTGCGGCCGGTGCTGCAGCCCGGCAACACGGTGCGGGTGGCGTGGCGCGCGCGGCTCGACGAGCATCTCGGGCACTACACGGTCGAGGCCCTGCAATCGCATGGCGCCTCGCTGCTCGGCGCCTCCCATGTGGTCTACGGCGTAACGCATCTGGCGGCGCTCTGCCGGCTGCTGCCGGAGCGCGATCCGCACCCCGAGGTGCACGACCATCTCGCCGCCGTGCTCGCGCATCTGGACGATCGGGTGGCCGCGGGCACGCACGTCGTCCGTTTCGAGTTGCAGATGCTGGCGGAGCTCGGCTTCGGGCTCGATCTGTCGTCTTGCGCTGCGACCGGCGAGGAGAACGATCTCGGCTACGTCTCGCCAAAGTCGGGTCGCGCCGTCTCGCGCGGGGCGGGCGCGCCGTGGCAGGACCGGTTGCTGAAGCTGCCGGCGTTCCTGGGCGACGTGGCCGAGCCGTCGGCGGACGAATTGGCCGACGGGTTTGCGCTGACCGGTTTTTTCCTGATGCGCCACGTGCTCGAGCCGCGCGGGCTCGGCTTCGCGGATGCGCGCGAGGGCTTTGTCGCTGCGGTGCTGGGGCGGCGAGCCGTTCGCGCCGCGCAATGACGCGCACGCCGCCAGGAGGCGTCAAAGCGCGCTGGCGGTCTGGATCGTCTTGAAGCTTTTGAGATGGCGGGCGAGGGGGCCTATCGAACGCGTGTCATGAAGCACCACGGCGTTCCGCACGACATGGTGACGCACTTGCGCTCGAACTTGCCGCCATCCGAGTTGGATGACGCGGTGGTTGCTTCCTTCTTCGCCGGGCGATTGCCCGCACTGGCGTCCGAAGATCCGATCAGTCCCAGGCCCACAAGCACGCAAACGGCAACGAACACGCTACGCACAGTACTACTCCACCGACCCAGTTTTGCCTCCTGGGCCAACGCGTTACCGCATTAACCATAGGGTGCCGCAATCGGCCGGCCGGCGCAAGGGCGAAACTGCCTCGAAACCGGCCCTATAAAATGACGGCGGACCTGCCAACCAGGCAAGTCCGCCAATCTATTCAACAGGTTAGATAAAGTAGCCTACCAGCGGCGGCCGCGATAGCCCCGATACGGGCGATAGTACCGGCGGCTCGGCTGCTACCAGCAGGCGCGACGGCTGCTGAAGCCGCGATGACGGCAGACGTAGCGTACGTCTTCCAGCAGGCTGGTGTCTTCAACCGCGGCGAGCACGCCGGCAGCGGTGCCGACCGTCATCGCTTCGGCGCGCGTCGGCACCAGCGACGCGGCTGACACGATCGCCGAAGCGGCGGCCAACGAGAGCAGAACTTTTCTCATGAAACCCTCCTGGGGTTGTTGCAGCGTGAACCGACTGACTGTTT
>CAMDEB010000365.1 GCA_945893085.1 Rhodoplanes serenus
ATGCGACGGAATGCGCCGCTACGGGGTTACACTCAGCGGGGGCTGCCCCGCCATCGGAGAACCGCAATGCGAACCTTGATCGCCGGCCTGGCCGCGACGCTGGCGATCTTCGCCATATCTCCCGCCATGGCGCAGGATTACCCATGGTGCGCCGTGTACGACCACGGCGGCGCGGTGACCAACTGCGGCTTCGTCAGCCTGGAGCAATGCCGTTGGACGGTGTCCGGCGCCGGCGGCTATTGCAGGGAGAAAACGTTCTAAGTCGCCGCGCAGAACGCCGCGCGACTTCGGCCAAAGAAGCAGACGCGCTCCCCTCGCTAGAACATTGGAGGATCATTCATGCGTATGATTTTGGCCGCCTCGGTCCTGCTGATCGCCACCTCGGCGATGACCCCCGCCTCGGCGGTCGACTATCCCTGGTGCGCGAACTACGGCGACTCGAACGGCGGCATCAACTGCGGCTTCGTCTCGCTGGAGCAATGCCGGGCGGCGATCTCCGGAAACGGCGGCTCCTGCATGGAGAACGGCTTTGCAACGGCGGTGCAAGCACCGGTGCGCACCAAGAAGCCGAAGCGGGTTGAGCGCTGACCGCAAGCTAGCGCGGCACGCCCATCAGCGCCGCCAGATCGTCGAGCGTCACCAGGCGATAGATGTAGATCACGGCGCAGATGGCGAAGATGACGGTCGCAACGACCGTCGTCCAAACGAGCTTTATCTTGATCCGCGGTAGCAGCGGCGCGCCCGGATCGGTGCCGGCCACTCCGCCCTCGCCTTGCGAGCGCACACCCCACGGCAGCACGGCGAACAGCACGACCCACCAGATCAGGAAATAGATCGCGACCGCCGTCGTGGTTGCCATCTCAGGCCTGCTCGAGCTCGACCAGCGTGCCGCAGAAATCCTTTGGATGCAGGAACAGCACCGGCTTGCCGTGGGCGCCGGTCTTCGGCTCGCCGTCGCCGAGCACGCGCGCGCCCTCCGCCTGCAGCCGGTCGCGCGCGGCGCGGATGTCGCCGACCTCGTAGCAGACATGGTGGATGCCGCCATCCGGGTTGCGCTCCAGGAACTTCGCGATCGGCGAGTCCGCTCCGAGCGGCTCCAGCAGCTCGATCTTGGTGTTTGGCAGCGTGATGAAAACCGTGGTCACGCCGTGCGCCGGCTGCGGCACCTGGGCTGAGACTTCGGCGCCGAGCGTCTTGCGATAGACCTCCGACGCCTTGGCGATGTCGCGCACCGCGATGGCGACGTGGTTAAGCCGTCCGATCATGTCTTTCTCCAGCCGCCCGGCAGCCGGCATCCATAACCGGCTTAAGCGGCTGCGGCTAGCCGGGCAGCAGGCCAAGCTCGGCGAGGATGGCCCGCATCTCGCTGCGCTCGCGGCGCAGATGGTCGATGAGCGCGCCGCCGGTGATGACGATGTCGCTCCAGAAGTGCCGGGCGCAATCAGCCCTCCATTCCGGCGTCTTGGCTGCGGCCTCCAGCACCGGCTGCCAGAACGCGATCTGCTCGGCGTTAAGCCCCGGTGGCCCGCTGACGCCCCGCCATGAGCCCTCGACGCAATCGACGCCCTGCTCCGCCCAGGTAGGCACCGAGGCGAACACGCCGTGCAGCCGCGCCGGTGACGAGATGGCGAGCGTCCGCATCCGCCCGGCCTCGATCTCCGGGACCGGGCTCGCGGCGGTGACCGCGCCGACGTCAGCATGGCCGGCGATGACGTCGGCCACCGCATCCAGCGCGGTGTCGAACACGCGGATCGGCGGCACCTTGGTGTCGGCGCCGGCGTGGCGGACCACCTTGGCCACGGCGATATGGTTGGAATTGCCGAGCGAGGTCGACAACGCGATCGAGACCGCGCGCGGGTCCTTGGCAAGCCGTGCCAGCAGGTCGGCGCCGTCGTGGATCGTCGAGTCGGTGTCGACGACGAAGGCGATGTATTCGGAATAGAGGATCGCCAACGGCGCATAGCGGTCGGGGTCGAGCCTGTTCACGCCGGTCAGGTAGTCCGCCGCCATGTTGGGCGAACTGATGCTGACCACGTGGCCGTCGCCGGCGCGGCCCTCCATGTGCACCCAGGCCTTGCGCCCGCCGTCGCCGCCGACGTTGACCACCTTGACCGGCACATCCACCAGCCGGTTGGCCTCGATCGCCTTGGCGAGCGCGCGCGCCGAACGGTCGAGACCGCCGCCCGGCGGCGTGCCGGCGACGATCTCGATCTCGCGTTGCGGCTTCCAGCTCACTGCTTCGGCGCGACCGCGAGGCCGCCCAGAACCTTGGCCCAGAGCGCGACCTCGTCCTTGAAGTACCGGTCGAAATAGGCCGGGCTGCGCTGATCGGTAGGCACGACGTCATAGCCGAGATCGGCAAACCGCTTGACCGTCGCCGGGTCCTCAAGCGCCGTGGCCAGCGCCTTGTTGAGCTTCTCGACGATCGGGCGCGGCGTGCCCTTGGGACCTGAGAGACCGAACCAGACGGTCAGCTTGAACGCCGGCAATCCCGCTTCAGCCGTCGTCGGCACATCCGGCAGCATGGGCGAGCGCTTGTCGGTCGTCACGGCGTAGGCCTTAATCGCGCCGGTTTTCACGTGCTGCGCGATATTGACGATCTGATTGCAGCCGATATCGACGATGCCGGCGACCAACTCCTGGGTGGCCTGCGGCGTGCCGCGATAGGAGACGACCGTTGGATTGACCCCTGCCACCGAATGGAACACCGAGCAGGCGAGATTGGAGATCGAGCCGATCCCGGCGTCGGCTTCCGTCACCTTTTTCTCGTTGGCCTTCAGGTAGGCGATGAACTCCTGCAATGTATCGGCGGGAATGCCGCGCCGGGCGGTCAGCACCATCGGTGACAGGTTGATCAGCCCGATCTGTTCGAAATCGGTCGAGCGGTACGGCAGATCCTTGTGAAGATATTCCGCCGAGGAGTGCGTGCCGGAGCCCGACACCATGATCTGGTAGCCGTCGGGCACAGCCTTGGCGACGCGGTTGGTGCCGAGGGTGCCGCCCGCGCCGGTGACGTTCTCGACCACGATCTGCTGGCCGAGCGCCTTGGACATCGGTCCGACGATCAGCCGCGCGGTGGTATCGGACGGCCCGCCGGCCGGGAACGGCACGACCAGCGTGATGTGCCGGTTGGGGTAGTCCTGCGCGAGCGCGCCGGGAATCCAGGCGAGCAGGACTGCGGCAAGACTGAGTGTTGTTTTGTTCAAGGTGACCTCCCTCTTTGAGGCAAGCTTACACCTCGATCACCAGCACATGACAGATCGGTTTCTTGCCCCAGTGCGATGCGATTGCCGCACGCACGCCGCGCCGCACCGCTTCGGCGACGGAGTCGGCGTCGCGCCGCCGCTGCTTCGGCAGCGATTCAAAGGTCTGCAGCACGGCGTCGTAGGCGATGTCTCCCAACAGCTCTCCGGCAACGTTCTTCTCGGGGATACCGATCAGCTCGATCTCCGGGTCGCCGGCGAGCTGACCCTTGTCGTTGAGCGCCAGCGCGACCGTGACGATGCCGGCAAAGCTCAACCGCTTGCGGTCGGCGATGGTGCGCGCCTCGGCGGTCACCAGGATCTTGCCGTCCTTGTAGAGCCGGCCGGCCGGCACCTCGTCGATGATGGTGGGCGCGCCCGGGGCAAGCTGCACCAGGTCGCCGTTGCGGCAGGTCAGCACGTTGACGCCGCAGCGCCGCGCCAGCGCCGCATGCTCGGACAGGTGCAGCGCTTCGCCGTGCACCGGGATCAACGATTTCGGCCGGACCCAGGAGATCATGTCCTCGAGCTCGGCGCGGCGCGGATGGCCGGAGACATGCACCAGATGGGTGCGGTCGGTGATGACCTCGATGCCCTGGTCGATCAGCCCGTTGATGACGCGGCCGATCGCCTTCTCGTTGCCGGGGATCGGCCGCGAGGAGAAGATCACCCGGTCGCCGCGGGCCAGCGTCACCTCGGGGTGCTCGTCCTGGGCGATGCGCGAAAGCGCCGCGCGCGGCTCGCCCTGGCTGCCGGTGCAGAGCGCCACCACCCGCTCGGACGGCAGATGGCCGTACACGTCCATGCCGCGGAAGTCCTGCACCCCATCGAGATAGCCGGTCTCGCGCGCCACCTGCACGACGCGCTCCATGGCGCGGCCGACCACCACGACCTCGCGCTCGGCCAGGCGCGCGGCATCGGCGACGGCGCGCAGGCGAGCGACGTTGGAGGCGAAGGTGGTGACGGCGACGCGCGCGGGCGCGCTCATGATCAGCCCGGTGATGGTCTTTGCAACATCGGCCTCCGAGGGCGAGCGGCCCTCGCGCACGGCGTTGGTGGAATCGCCGAGCAGAACCAGGCAGCCCTCGTCGCCGAACGCCCGGAGCTTGGCTTCATCGGTCGGCAGGCCGAGCACCGGCGTCGGATCGATCTTCCAGTCGCCGGTGTGCAGCACGTTGCCGACCGGGGTGCGGATGATCAGCGCGTTGGATTCCGGAATCGAATGGGCGACCGAGACCAGCTCGATGTCGAACGGCCCGACATTGAAGCGCGAGCCGAGCGGCACGACGTTGATCGGGATGTCCGGCGCGCCCGGTTCGGACAGCCGTTTGGCGATCAGCAGCGCCGCGGTGAACGGCGTGGCGTAGATCGGCACCTTGAGCCGCGGCCACAGATCGAGCACCGCGCCGAAATGATCCTCATGGGCGTGGGTGAGCACGATGCCGGCCAGGTTGCGGCGCTGCTCGACGATGTAGCTGATGTCCGGCAGGATCAGGTCGATGCCGGGCAGGTTCTCTTCCTGGGCGAACGACACGCCGACGTCGACGATCAGCCATTTGCGATTGCGCTCGTCGCCGAGTCCGTAGATCGACAGGTTCATGCCGATCTCGCCGACGCCGCCGAGCGGCGCGAACACCAGTTCGCCGTGCGGGCCTGCCATCGCTCAGTGCCTCGCCGGCATGGGTGA
>CAMDEB010000366.1 GCA_945893085.1 Rhodoplanes serenus
GACTTCGACCGGGCCATGGTCGGCTTTGACAACGCGCTGCTGCTGCGCCAGGATTCGCCCGAGGACTGGTGCAACCGCGGCGCGACCCTGAACTGGCTCAACCGCACCGAGGAGGCGCTGAAAAGCTTCGACCGCGCCATCGCGCTGCGGCCGAACCTCGCCGGCGCGCATTTCAACTGCGGCAACATGCTGCGCGACCTCGGCCAGATGGCGAGCGCGGCCGGGGCGCCGTGGGCTGCGCAGTTCGACGCCTCGGAGGCGGCGCAGAGCCGCGCCATCGAGTTGCAGCCCGGCTTCCCCGACGCGCATCTCGGCCGCGGGCTGGCGCGGCTCCTGCGCGGCAACTGGAAGGACGGCTGGGCCGACTACGAATACCGTTCGCAGGTCGGCAGCGCGACCTTCGTGCCGTTGAAACATTCGAAATGGACCGGCGAGGCGGTGCAAGGCACGCGGCTGATCCTGGTCACCGAACAGGGACTGGGCGACACCATCAACTTCTGCCGCTTCGCGCCGCTGCTCGCCGCGCGCGGCTTCGACGTCACCATCCTGAGCAAGCCGGCGATGGCGCCGCTGCTTTCCACCCTGCCCGGCGTGCGCATCGCCACCTCGGCCGAAGAGCTTGCCGAGGACAAGCGGCCGATCCGCTGGCTGCCGATGATGAGCTTGCCCGGCGTGCTCGGCATCCGGCCGGAGACGATCCCGGCGGCGGTGCCCTATCTCGCGGCCGCGCCCGAGCGGATCGAGGCCTGGGCGCGGCGGCTCGGCAGCGGCGGCTTCAAGATCGGCGTCAACTGGGCCTCGGGCCATTCCAGCGACCTGCATTTCAAGAAGCGCGACATCCCGCTCGCGAATTTCGCGGCACTCGCCGCGATACCCGGCGTGCGGCTGATCTCGCTGCAAAAGGGACCGGCGGTGGCGGAGATTTCCCAGATCGCGTTTCGCGACCGGATCGCCATGGTCGATGCCGACATGGACGAGAGCGCCGACTATTTCCTCGACACCGCTGCGGTGATGATGAGCCTCGATCTGGTCATCACCTGCGACACCTCGATTGCGCACCTGGCCGGCGCGCTGGCGCGGCCGGCATTCGTGGCGCTGCCCGCCGTCGCCGACTGGCGCTGGCTGCTCGATCGCGACGACAGCCCCTGGTATCCGACCTTAAAACTGTTCCGTCAGCGCAAGCGCGGCGACTGGTCCGACGTGTTCGCGCGGATCGCGCAGCTGGTGCGCGCGCTGGCCGGCGGCGCGTCAACGCAGGCAACGCACTAGGAAGCGAGCCGTAGCACCGCAGCCGCTGCGTCCATCTCGTGGCGGCGGAACGCGCGGCGTTCATCCTCCGCCTCGTCGCTGCCCCATTGCGACCTGTTCCAGTCCTCGTCGACATGCGCGGCAGCCCACGCTTCGTCCGCCGTGAGCGCCCCGTGCGCCAGCGCGAGCGCGATCAGCGCCGAGCCGGTGAGCGTCGTGACCGCACTGATGGCGCCGAGCCGCCAAAGGTTTTTCGGATCGGCCATGTCGGTCGGGATCGCGCGCGCCGCGGCGGCCACCGCGCCCGCCGGCTGCGCCACGTAGACCACGCCCTCCGCCAGGACGAAGCGGGCGCCAAGCGTATCGCGCACCCACGCGACCACGGGATCCCAATGGCGGGCTTGCGCCGCGAGCAGACCCGCCGGCCCCGGTGCGCGGTACAGCACCAGGTCGGAGCCGAGATACTGCTCGATCTCGGCCGCGACCGGTCCGGCCGCGTCCGCCACGCCGTCGATGATGGCATTGGCGAGACGCGTCAGCGGCATCGCCGCCGGATCGATTGTATTCCGCTGCGCCTGCCACTCGGCCGCGATTGCCTCGGCCAGCGGCCGCCCCGGCACCGCCAGCAGCCGCCGCGCCGGCGTGCGCACCGGCTTGCCATCCAGCAGGATCTGCCCCGCTTCGCCGACCTCCGCCTGGCTGTAGAACCGCGCCCGCCGTTGCATGCGCAGGCCGCGCCGCGCCGACTCCGTCGGATCGATCGGCTGGTTCTCGAAAATCTCGGTGAAAATGTCTCGCATGAGCCTCTTTGTGCACCGCAACACGACCGCCGTCGCGGCTCGTCGATGGAACTGTGAAAATAGCCAATTTCGATCGCTTATGCGCGACCTTCATGGCGCTTTGTCGCAGCAGATGCCATGCTCGCGCCGCTTTGCTGCGTCATCGCTAACCACGCTCAGATGTGATGTTTATGGGCCTCTGATAAGATCAGGTAGCGGTGGTGTTCGCGGGCCTCGTCTACTAAAATTCCAAACTGGATTCGGCATCGCAAGCCGGACCGTGAGGAGACGACCCGCCTGGGGATTGCGTCACGCGAGCCCTCGGGAATTCGCGAAGAAGGGGCGCGTGCACGAGGAGTCAATGCAAACCACCAACATCGCCGCGCCGGACTACTTCCACAAAGTCGTCGACTGCCAATGGGCCTGCCCGGCGCACACGCCCGTCCCCGAATACATCCGATTGATCGCCGAAGGCCGCTACGGCGATGCCTACATGATCAATTGGAGGTCGAACGTGTTTCCGGGAATCCTCGGCCGCACCTGCGACCGCCCCTGCGAGCCCGCCTGCCGGCGCAGCCGGGTGGAGAAGGAGCCGGTGGCGATCTGCCGCTTGAAGCGCGTCGCCGCCGATTACAAGGAAGACATCCGCGACCGTCTGCCGAAGCCCGCGGCCAGCAAGAACGGCAAGCGCATCGCGCTGGTGGGCGGCGGCCCCGCCTCGCTCGCGGTGGCGCGCGACCTGGCGCCGCTCGGCTATGAATGCGTCGTGTTCGACCAGGATCCGCGCGCCGGCGGCATGATGCGCTCGCAGATTCCGAAATTCCGCCTGCCGGACACGGTGATCGACGAGGAGTGCGGCTACATCCTCGACCTCGGCATCGAGTTCGTCGGCGGCAGGCGCATCGACAGCCTCAAGGCGCTGCTTGCGGAAAACTACGATGCGGTCTTCGTCGGCTCCGGCGCGCCGCGCGGCCGCGACCTCGACATTCCCGGCCGTGCTGAAGCGGCCAAGAACATCCACATCGGCATCGACTGGCTGTCGTCGGTCTCGTTCGGCCACGTCAACAAGATCGGCAAGCGCGTCATCGTGCTCGGCGGCGGCAACACCGCCATGGACTGCTGCCGTTCCTCGCGCCGCCTCGGCGGCGAGGAGGTCAAGGTCGTCGTGCGCTCCGGCTTCGAGGAGATGAAGGCGTCGCCCTGGGAGAAGGAGGACGCGATCCACGAGGACATCCCGATCCACAATTTCCTGGTGCCGAAGGAATTCACCCACGACAACGGCAAGCTCACCGGCGTCATCTTCGAGAAGGTCAAGGCTGAGAAGGACGCCAAGGGCCGGCGCAACCTGGTGCCGACCGGCGAGCCCGATGAGCACTTCGCCTGCGACGACGTGCTGGTGGCGGTCGGCCAGGAGAACGTCTTCCCCTGGATCGAGCGCGACATCGGCGTCGAGTTCGACAAGTGGGACATGCCCAAGGTCGATCCCATCACCATGGCCTCGACCAATCCGAAGGTGTTCTTTGGCGGCGACAGCGCGTTCGGCCCCAAGAACATCATCTGGGCGGTCGCGCACGGCCACGACGCCGCGCTGTCGATCCACAAGATGCTCTCGGGCGAGAACATCAGCGAGCGGCCGCTGCCGAAGGTCGAGATTTCCAGCCAGAAGATGGGCATCCACGAGTGGAGCTACGACAACGACATCGCGCTCGACAAGCGCTTCAAGGTGCCGCTGCGCGACAAGGTGGTGGCGCTCCGCGACATCCGGGCCGAGGTCGAGCTCGGCTTCGATCCGAAGCTGGCGTTCGCCGAGGCGCAACGCTGCCTGAATTGCGACGTGCAGACCGTGTTCACCGGCTCGCTGTGCATCGAATGCGACGCCTGCGTCGACATCTGCCCGATGGACTGCATCATCTTCACGCCGAACGCCGACGAAGCCGAACTCCGCACCCAGTTCAAGGCGCCGGCCACCAACCTCACACAGGACCTCTACGTCGCCAACGACCTCAAGACCGGCCGCGTCATGGTGAAGGACGAAGACGTCTGCCTGCACTGCGGCCTGTGCGCCGAGCGCTGCCCGACCGGCGCCTGGGACATGCAGAAGTTTCTTATCGATATGACTCACGCGGGACCAGCATGCCACTCGAAAGCGTAAACAACTTCGTCATCCGGTTCGCCAACGTCAACGGATCGGGCTCGGCCAGCGCCAACGAGCTGTTCGCCCGTTCCATCCTGCGCATGGGCGTTCCGGTGTCGCCGCGCAACATCTTCCCGTCGAACATTCAGGGCCTGCCGACCTGGTACGAGGTACGCGTCACCGAGGAGGGCCATCTCGGCGCCCGCGGCGGCACCGACATGATGGTGGCGATGAACCCGCAGACCTGGGACAAGGACGTCGCCTCGATCGAGCCCGGCGGCTACCTGTTCTATGATTCCACCAAGCCGCTGCCGGCCTCGAGATTCCGCGACGACATCACGGTGCTAGGCGTTCCCCTCACCGCCATCACCAACAGCACCTACACCGACCCGCGCCAGCGCCAGCTGTTCAAGAACATCATCTACCTCGGCGCGTTGTCGGCGCTGCTCGACATGGATCCGAAGGCGATCGAGGCGCTGATCGGCGAGCAGTACAAGGGCAAGGAAAAGCTGCTGTCCTCGAACGTCCATGCGCTGCACCTTGGCCGCGACTGGGCGCTGAAGAACCTGAAATGCCCGATCGGCCTGCGCGTGAAGGCCTCCGACAAGGTCGGCGACCGCATCTTCATCGAAGGCAACAGCGCTGCCGCGCTGGGAGCGGTGTACGGCGGCGCGACGGTCTGCGCCTGGTACCCGATCACCCCCCTTTC
>CAMDEB010000367.1 GCA_945893085.1 Rhodoplanes serenus
GACCGCCAGAATGCCTCTGATGCGGCTCGCATCGAGCGCGCGTTGCAGGACAAGCCCGCGGAGCGATTACAAACAGCGGGCCGTTAGCCGCCCGCGGCGGAGTTCCACCACCAAATGAAAGCACCCCACCCTTCGAGGGGTGAGGCGCGAGCAACCTCTGGCGATGCTACCGCTGTCCGCCGCGCAGCATGGTCAGGAAGCGCAACTGCTCGTTCGGATCGTCGCGGAAGCTGCCGCGGAACTGGGTGGTGACGGTCAGGGCGCCGGGCTTCTCGACGCCGCGCAGCGACATGCAGGTGTGCTCGGCCTCGATCATCACCGCCACGCCGCGGGGTTTTAGGATCTCGTCGATCGCGGTGGCGATCTGCGCGGTGAGATGCTCCTGGGTCTGCAGGCGCCGGGCATAGACATCGACCAGCCGCGCCAGCTTGGACAGGCCCACCACCCGGTCGACCGGCATGTAGGCGACGTGCGCCTTGCCGGTGAACGGCATCATGTGGTGCTCGCAGGCCGAGTTGAAGCTGATGTCGCGCACCAGCACGAAATCGTCGTAGGCGCCGGTTTCCGAGAAGGTGCGCTCCAGCGTCTCCGCCGGGCATTCGCGATAGCCGCGATAGAGCTCCTCGTAAGCGCCGACCACGCGCTTGGGCGTGTCCAGCACGCCTTCGCGGGCCGGGTTGTCGCCGATATAGGCGATCAGCGTGCGCACGGCGGCCTCGGCCTCCTCGCGCGAGGGGCGCGGGCTGACCGGCTGCGGCGCGGCGCGGACATGCTCGGACAATTGTGGTGTAGAACCCTTGGGCCAGGGCTTAACAATGGCGTCCATCGGTCTCTCCGTTCGACCGGCGCCGCGGCATCAGCCGGGAACCGGAGGTGTCACCGGGGTGGCCGCGTCACACGGGCCCGCCTGCGTAGCATGCGGGGCATTCGGACGCCGCATTCCCATTTTGCATGGCTCTCCCTCGCGGGCGAGCCGTAACCAAGCGAGGGGAAACTCTTTCCGCGCCGCCCGGCCACGCCATATATATTCGATCCGAGCCTGAAAACAATCAGCCCCCAGTCGGGCCGGGGAAAACCGCACCGATGCTCAACGACGTCTACAACCGCCGCATTTTGGAGCTGGCCGGGGGCATTCCCCGGCTCGGCCGTCTGGAGCATCCCGATGCGTCCGCGACCGCTCATTCCAAGCTCTGCGGCTCGACCGTAACGGTCGACCTGAAGATGGACGGCGACACCGTCACCGACTTCGCCCACGAGGTGAAGGCCTGCGCGCTCGGCCAGGCCTCGTCCTCGATCATGGCGCGCAACGTGGTGGGGGCCAAGGCGGACGAGCTGCGCCGGCTGCGCGAGACGGTGCGCAAGATGCTCAAGGAGAACGGCACGCCGCCGAACGACGGCAAGTGGACCGACATCGCCGTGCTCGAGCCGGTGCGCGACTACAAGGCGCGGCACGCTTCCACGCTGCTCACCTTCGATGCCGTGGTCGACGCCATCGGCCAGATCGAAGGCAAACGCCGCGCCGCGGCAACATAGGCTCGAGCTCGCCAGTGCATCGCGGCAGCAACATCCTGATCGGCGGCGTCGTGGCGGCCATGCTGGCGGCGACGAGCGCGCAAGCGCAGCCCG
Organism: Rhodoplanes serenus; assembly: GCA_945893085.1. Taxonomy (GTDB): domain Bacteria; phylum Pseudomonadota; class Alphaproteobacteria; order Rhizobiales; family Xanthobacteraceae; genus Z2-YC6860. The sequence continues at coordinate 1,627 of CAMDEB010000367.1, forward strand.
CCGATTGCACCGCGACCGCGGCATCGATCCGCAAGGCGGAATCGGAGCTGCCCCGGCTCGAAGCCGCGCCCCCCGGCGACAAGCAGATCGTCTGCATCACGCTCGAAACGGTGATCGTATTCGCCCGGCGCTTCGAGGCCCATGTCGCGCAATGCCCGCGCTCGCCGCACGCGGCCAGGACCGCGACCTGGCGACGGATCGCCTCCGACTACACGGCGCGGTTCAGGGATCGCCGGTGCGAGCCGTCCATTCGCGGCTATCGCGGCTGAGCTTCCGCCTCGCGGCGCAGGGTGCTGCTGCGCACGATCGCCTGGCCGCCGCAGCTCGCGACAAGTTGCGGGAAGCCGCGCGCCAGACCGGCGTTGCCGATCCGGATCATGGTGGCGTTGTCGCTGCTGGTGGTCTCCACGCTGAGCGAACGGGCGCGCGGATCGGCCAGCGCCTTGACCAGCTCGGCAGGCACCCGGCCGCTCGCCAGCGAGGCGAGCTCGGACGGCTTGTCGCCCGGCCGCGACGATACGATCGGCAGGGTCAGCGTCTTGCCGGAGAGCGCGAGCTCGACCTCGGTCAGCGATTCCGGAGCACGGCCGGCGTCGCTGCCGCGCCGCTGCTCGACATAAGTTACGGTGTAATCCTTGCCGGGCTCGCCGCAGCCGAAAGCCAGTTCGAACCAGCCGATGTCGTCGCCCTCGACGGTGAGCGGATGCTTGCGCGACAGCACGAGGCGGCCGGCGTTCTCGATCGTCACCCAGCTCCGCTCGGCGGCTACGGCGCGGCTGCCGTTGGCGAGCGAGGGCGCGGACGAGGCGGCGGACGAAGCCTCCACCGCGGCATCGTCGGTGGTGACGATCTTCATGCCGCGCAATTCGTCGCGCGACAGCAGCCGCATCGGCTCCCACGGCGGAATCTTCAGTGCGGTCTCGAGCAGATCGATCGTGCCGCCCATCTCGACGGTGTATTGCGCCAGCCGGCCGATGTCGCGCTGCACCAGCACGAGATCCTCGGCCGAGTAATTCGCCGCCGTCGGATCGTCGCGGCGGTCGCCGAGCCAGATCTGGTGGACCAGGACACGGGCTTCGGCCGGCACGTGGCGCTCAACGCCGGCGAGCAGCACGAAGGCGCACATGGATTCGCAATAGGCGCGCGGCATCATCCGCGCCCGCCGGTCATCGTCGGCAGATGGCGCGAGATCGATAACCTTGCCGACCGTCGTCGCCAGGCCGAGGCGGCGGACCGTGCGGCCGAGCGCCAGGGCGCCGAGCACCGAACCTCCGTCCGAATCGAGCACGACGGCCGCACCGCGGATGTTGCGGTTCTTCACGAACGCCTCGAAGTCGCGCGGCGTGTCAACGGTGATCGCACCGACGGCGGAAATCCACAGCCGGCAATTCTGCCCGCAGGTTTCGGCCGGCCCCTCGCGCCGCAGTTCGAATTGCATGGGAAGCGCGCGCAGGTCCGGCGCCGCCGCGGGCGTCGGGCCCGCAGCCGAGAGCGCGCAGAAGATGACTGCACAAGCGCCGAAAGCGAATCGCTTCATCGTGCTTCCCCCGATGGGTCGGCGGTGCCATACGCACCGTGAGAGTTTCCTCACGTTATGCAAATGGCGGACCGACTCACCCCATAGCGCAGTTAAACCGGGCGGCAGATTCGGGTCTAGTGCAAATCAGCAACGCCCGAAAAGCGTCGTTCCGAGGCGGGTCATGTTCGAAAATGATGGCGGGAACAAGGTTCCATGCCGTTTCGGCGGTCCTACTTTCGGACAAGCGGGACAAATGGGATTTTAGTCGGATGAAGACGGCACAGTTCCATCGGCTTTGGAGAGCCGGCGTGCGCACGCCGCGTCTGGCCGCGCGGGCTGTGGTGAAGGCGTACCGCTACACTCTCTCGCCGCTCATCGGGTTCCATTGCCGATACCTGCCGACCTGTTCCGACTATGCCGATCAGGCGCTCGATCGGCACGGGCTTTGGGCTGGCGGCTGGATGACGCTGGCGCGGCTCTGCCGCTGCCATCCATGGGGCAACTCCGGCCTCGACTTCGTGTGCGAAGCGGTGCCGCAGCAAGCCCGGTGGTATCTGCCGTGGCGCTACGGCCGCTGGCGCGGCGCCAACGCGGAACCTGACGCGGCGAACCCGGCTCCGCGCTAATCGAATTTCAGATTCCGCTCGCGGATGACGGTCGTGAACAGCCGCATGTCGGCTTCGATCACCGCCGTCATCGGCCCAGGCGTCCCCTCGCCGGGCCGGAAGCCCATCGCGTTGAAGCCTCGCACCGCGGCGTCGGATTTCAACGCCGTGCTGAGCGCCTCGCTCAGCTTGGCGAGCACGGCGGGCGGCGTCGCCTTCGGCGCCATCAGCCCGTTCCAGCCCGGGATGACGAAGCCGCGCAGGCCGAGGTCCGCGAGCGGCTTGAGCTGCGGCAGTTGGAACCAGGGTTCTGCCGACGTCACGCCGAGCCCGATCACCTGACCGCTGTCGACGTATTGCTTGGCCGTGGTCAGGAACATCAGGTCGATGCGCCCGGCGATCAGATCGGGGATGCTCGGCGCCTCGCCGCGGTAGGGCACGTGGGTCAGTTCGATGCCGGCCGCGGCTTTCAGCATCTCGGCGATCAGATGGTGGGTCGAGCCGACGCCGACGCTGCCGATCTTGAGCTCGCCGGGTTTCGCCTTGGCGCGGGCGATCGCCTCGGCCAGCGTCTTGGCGCCGAGCGCGTTGCTGCCGCACAGCGTGTACACGGAATTGCCGGTCTGGCCGATCGGCGCGAAGTCGCGCAGCAGATCGACGTTGGCATCCGGCTTCACCGCGGCGTTGGTGGTGTGCGGGCTCGCCGCCTGCAGCAGCGTGTAGCCGTCCGGCTCGGACTGCTTGACGCGAAGCGCGCCGATGCCGCCGGCGGCGCCCGCGACGTTCTCGACGATGATCGACTGGCCCAGCACCTTTTCCATGCCCGGCTGCGCAATCCGCACCGCGGTGTCGGCCGGCCCGCCCGGCGGGAACGGCACGACGATGCGGATGGGCTTGGTCGGGAAGGCTTGCGCGAAGGCTGCGGGCGCCAGCATTGAAGCCGAAAGCAACGCGGCCCCATGGGCCAAGGCCGACCGGCGCGTGAGCATGGCGTTTCCCCCCACGTTTCTGCCTGAGCGTGGCATCCCGGGAATGCGGATTCAATGCGCAATCTTTGCCTGCGAACGCGATCCGTGCATTTGAGTCAGCAACCTGCCTACAACTACTTGCTGAGACGGC
>CAMDEB010000368.1 GCA_945893085.1 Rhodoplanes serenus
CGGAAAAATTCGACCCGAACATCCATCGCACCATGAAATGGAGCCTCGGCGCCGAGACCATGGACGACCTGATGGCGGCGCATAAGGACGTGATGGCAGGCCGAGTGCCGGAGATCGTGCAGTTCGGCGCCGGTCCGCTCAGCGTGCTCGATCCGACCCAGGCGCCGCCGGGGAAGGCGACGCAGTACGCCTGGCACGTGATGCCGCTCGATCCCGACATCGGCGGCCAGGACTACGAGGATTTCAAGCGCGAGTTCGCCGACAAGATCATCGAGAAGTGGGCGCGCTATTCGCCCAACATGACGAAAAAGAACATTATCGGCCAGTACGTCTACACCGGGCGCGAATACGTGGCGCAGTTCCCGCAGATGCGCGGCGGCGACATTTTCATGGGCGCGTTCAACGCCGAGCAGGTGATGTACAACCACTTCGGCTATCGCACGCCGATCGAGCGGCTCTACATGGCGGGCTCGGCGGCGCATCCCGGCGGTGCGATCTCCGGCGGGAGCGGCTACATCAGCGCCGGCATCATCGCGCGCGATCTGGGCTTAAAGCTGTGGTGGCAGCCGTGGGATGCGGGCGAGGCGCTAAGGGCGGTTGTGTAACCGCGGTTCCTTCGCTAGCCCGCGCCACTCTCTATCGGCCTCACCCTGAGGAGCATCGCGAAGCGATGCGTCTCGAAGGGCGAGGCCGCCCCCATCCTTCGAGACGCGCACTTCGTGCGCTCCTCGGGATGAGGACGGAGTATCCGTCAATAAAAAAAGGGCGACCTTTCGGCCGCCCTCTGCTTTTCCTCAGGATGAGGTCGATCTGGATTACTCCGCCGCGCCGCCGGCAGCCTCGCGCGGCGGGTCGTTGCGCTCGGTCTTCGGCTTGGCTTCGAGGTCCTCGCCGGTCTGCTGGTCGACGACCTTCATCGACAGGCGCACCTTGCCGCGCTCGTCGAAGCCGAGCAGCTTGACCTTGACTTTGTCGCCTTCCTTGACGACGTCGGAGGTCTTCTGCACGCGGTTCTGCGCCAGGTGGCTGATGTGCACCAGCCCGTCCTTGGAGCCGAAGAAGTTCACGAACGCGCCGAAGTCCATCACCTTGACCACGGTGCCGTCGTAGATGTGGCCGACCTCCGGATCGGAGGCGATCGACTTGATCCAGTTGACCGCGGCCTTGATCGACTCGCCGTCGGCGGAGGCGACCTTCACCGTACCGTCGTCCTCGACGTTGATCTTGGCGCCGGTCTTCTCGACGATCTCGCGGATCACCTTGCCGCCGGTGCCGATCACTTCGCGGATCTTGTCGGTCGGGATCTTGAAGGTCTCGATGCGCGGCGCGTATTCGCCGAGCTCGGCGCGGGCGGTGTTGAGCGCCTTCGCCATCTCGCCGAGGATGTGCAGCCGGCCGCCCTTGGCCTGGCCGAGCGCCACCTTCATGATCTCTTCGGTGATGCCGGCGATCTTGATGTCCATCTGCAGGGCGGTGATGCCCTCTTCGGTGCCGGCCACCTTGAAGTCCATGTCGCCGAGATGGTCCTCGTCGCCGAGGATGTCGGACAGCACGGCGAACCGCTTGTCTTCAAGAATGAGGCCCATGGCGATGCCGGCGGTCGCGCGCTTGAGCGGCACGCCCGCATCCATCAGCGCGAGCGAGGTGCCGCACACGCTGGCCATCGACGAGGAGCCGTTCGACTCGGTGATCTCCGAGACCACGCGGATGGTGTAGGGGAAGTCTTCCTTCGACGGCAGGATCGGGCGAATCGCCCGCCAGGCGAGCTTGCCGTGGCCGATCTCGCGGCGGCCCGGCGCGCCGGTGCGGCCGGTCTCACCGACCGAGAACGGCGGGAAGTTGTAATGCAGCAGGAACGCCTCCTTGTAGGTCCCGTGCAGCGCGTCGATCCACTGCTCGTCCTCGCCGGTGCCCAGCGTCGCGACCACGATCGCCTGGGTCTCGCCGCGGGTGAACAGCGCCGAGCCGTGGGTGCGCGGCAGGAAGCCGGCCTCGCAGACGATCGGGCGAACGGTGGTCAGGTCGCGGCCGTCGATCCGCTTGCTGGTGTCGAGGATGTTCCAGCGGACGATCTTGCCTTCGAGCTCCTTGAACACGCCGGCGACCAGCATCATCGGCCGCTCGGGGTTGTCCTTGCCGTCGGGGAAGAAGTGCTCCATCGCCTTTTTCTTCACTGCGGCGACGGCATCCTGGCGCTCGGCCTTGCGCGGGATCGCATAGGCCTTGCGCAGCTCCTGCTCGACGATGCCGAGCATCTCCTTCTCGATCGCGGAGGTGTCGGGCGTTCCGAAGTCGCGCGGTTCCTTCGCCGCCTTCTCCGCGAGCTGGATGATGGCCTCGATCACCGGCTGGAAGTGGCGGTGGCCGAACATCACGGCGCCGAGCATGATCTCCTCGGACAGCTCCTTGGCCTCCGACTCGACCATCAGCACCGCGTCCTGGGTGCCGGCGACGACGAGGTCGAGCTGGCTCTCCTTCATCTCGTCGATCGTCGGGTTGAGCACGTATTCGTTGTTGGTGAAGCCGACGCGCGCGCCGCCGATCGGACCCATGAAGGGTGCGCCGGACAGCGTCAGCGCGGCCGATGCGCCGATCATGGCGACGATGTCGGGATCGTTCTCCTGATCGTGCGACAGCACGGTGATGATCACCTGGGTGTCGCAGCGCCAGCCTTCCGCGAACAGCGGACGGATCGGACGGTCGATCAGGCGCGAGGTCAGCGTGTCCTTTTCGGTCGGACCGCGCTCGCGCTTGAAGTAGCCGCCGGGAATCCGGCCTGCCGCGTAGTACTTCTCGGTGTAGTTGACGGTCAGCGGCAGGAAGTCGATGCCCGGCTTCGGCTGCTTGGCCGCGACGACGGTGGCGATGACGGTGGTTTCGCCGTAGGTGGCGATGACGGCGCCGTCGGCTTGACGCGCGATCTTTCCGGTTTCCAGAGTTAGCTTGCGGCCACCCCAGTCGAGTTCAACACGATGGATATCGAACATTGCGATTGTCTTTCATGGTTTTCGCGAAGGGGCGAAAGCCAGAGCAAGACGGCGAGACGCTGTGCGCGGCTGGGCCGCGCCCGGTAACAACAGCATCCAGCGATCCTGCCCATGGCAGTCGAGCCTCCGACGAGGCGAACCGGCGCATCATGCGCCCGGTTCCAAATTCGGCAGCGGCCTCGCTGCCGACTTACAAACGACGGACCAAAACGTCCGTCTGCGAAACGCGCGGACAGTCCGCGCGCAAATGCTCAGCGGCGGATGCCGAGCTTCTCGATCAATGTCTTGTAGCGCGGTTCGTCGGTGCGCCTGAGGTAATCGAGCAGCTGGCGACGCTGGGATACAAGCTTGAGCAGGCCACGCCGCGAATGGTTGTCCTTGACGTGGCTTTTGAAATGCTCGGTCAGGTTGGTGATCCGTTCGGACAGGATCGCAACCTGCACCTCCGGCGAACCCGTGTCGCCGGTCTTCGTTGCATACGTACTGATAACTTCAGCCTTGCGGCCGGCCGTGATCGACATCGTCAGTGACCTTTGCTTGGCAGGCGTTTTCCCGATAGCCCGGCCAGGTTGAACACGCGCTTGGGGACGATCTCGCCGCGGTCCACCTCGGCAAGGGCCACAAGCTGGCCCGACGCCGTGACGTAAACCGTGCCGCGGAAAATGGGTGCGTCCCGTCCGCGCAACAAAACGGTTTGGCCCCTGCGGAGCCTCGCCGCATCTGCCTGACTGATGGCCAACGCCGGGATGTCGTCCAGCGCGGTCTCGACGGGCATGAGAGCATCGGCGAGGCTAGCCTCGCCAACCGCGGCTCTATCGCATAAAGCCGCCAGTTCTGCCAGCGAAATCATCTCATTTTCGCCGAACGAGCCGACCCCCTGGCGGCGCAATTGGGTGATATGGCCGAGCACGCCCAGCGCGCGGCCCATGTCGCGGGCAAGCGAGCGCACATAGGTGCCTTTGCCGCATTCGGCCTCGAAAACCGCATGATCGGCGTCGGGGAGCTCGATCAGCGTTAATCGATGGATTTTGACCGGCCGGGCCTCGAGCGCGACCACCTCGCCATCGCGGGCCAGGTCGTAGGCGCGCTCGCCGTCGATCTTGATGGCCGAGAACTGCGGCGGCACCTGCGCGATGATGCCGGTGTACCCCGGCAGCAGCGCCTCGATCGCCTCGCGCGCCGGCCGCAGATCGCTGGTCCCGGTGACGCGGCCGTCGGCATCGTCGGTGTCGCGCTGCTCGCCCCAGCGCACCGTGAAGCGGTAGGTCTTGCGGCCGTCCATCACAAAGGGGACGGTCTTGGTCGCCTCGCCGAGCGCGATCGGCAGGCAGCCGGAGGCGAGCGGATCGAGCGTGCCGGCGTGTCCCGCGCGCTTGCACTGGAACAGCCGCTTGATCGCGCCGACCGCGTGGGTCGAGGTCATGCCGATCGGCTTGTCGAGCACGACCCAGCCGTGCACGTCGTGCTTCACGCGCTTGAACTGCTGCTTTCGTTTTCCCTCCTCCGCAGCCGGCGGCGGCGAGGGCGGATCGAGTCGCGTTGGATCGGCGGTCATTCGTCGCTCTTCTTGTCGTCCAGGTTCTTGTCGTCCAGGTTCTTGCCGTCCAGGTTCTTGCCATCCAGGTCACGCTTGACCGCCGGTGTTCGCAAAAGCTTCTCGATTCGTTCCGCTTCTTCGAATCGTTCGTCGCGGTGGAATCGAATGTCAGGAGAAAATTTCAGGTTAACGCGATGCGCGATCTCGCCGCGCAGGTAGCGCTTGTTGCGCTCGAGCGCTTCGAGCACCTCCTGCACGTCGCGGCCGCCGAGCGGCATGACGTAGATCGTCGCCAGCCGCAGATCGGCGGTCATCCGCACCTCGGGGATGGTGATGAG
>CAMDEB010000369.1 GCA_945893085.1 Rhodoplanes serenus
CGTGCTTTATGCCCGCCTCACCGCGAATGGAAAACCCCACAACGTCGCCCTCATCGCCTGCGCCAGAAAGCTGCTGATCTACGCTAATACCGTCGTCCAGCGCGGTACGCCATGGACCGAAAGCTCGGCCGCGACTTAATGGTTGCTACGCTCGCAAATTAGGCCCTCAGTTCAAAACTTAGGTCCCGTTCCGGTGTCCGGTGTGCGCTTGTTACGAGGTCAACGTACACGGCCATTAGCACCTCCGGAAATGTAGCTGCTGTGCCAACGGCGAACGGCCCAATCTGAATGGGAGTTGATGGAACCAACGTCCCCATTTGCCCTGCGTCATCTTCAAGAGTGCAAAGCCGCCACTGCCCTGCTCGCACAGGCTCGAAATTCTGTTCGGCGTGGTCGTCGTACCGTAGTTCGAGGAAAAGAGAATATTGAGTAGTTGGCTTTTGTGCAGCCGCTCGAACGCCGTCCATAATAAACAGGCTATTTGCAACATCAACCATAATCCATCGACGATTCAGATGTGGGGCGGGTTCTAAATTGTTGGTCCGCACAGCTAATACAATTTGACCATCCGTACCCAGGTAAATGGAAACCGCGTCCGTGGACCAAATCTTGTTAGCCCCTTGGGTATAGCGGTGTTCAGACAAGTAGCGCGCACCGCCTTTCATCGGATTAAATTTGCCTCCACCTAGAGTCCTGTCGGCGTCGATTGTCTCAAAGGCTTGCGATCCCGCACCCCGTTTGAAGACGAACGATCTGGCTCTCGATCAAATTCTGCCAACGAGGGCAACAAAGCCGACGTTGGCTGGATATTCAAAATGATTCTAAATGCCGTCGTAAGCTGAGAGACCAAAAGCTTTCTTGCAATAGTTCGTTCCTCTGGAGTGTGCTCTGTCGACAAATGGTAGAGCAATGGCCGCCGCCTGTGCCGCAAGTCAAATGGTCGTTCGGTCTCCCAATTTCCAAATGCCTCATTGAACACGGTGACTATGTATTCGCTGCCAGGACGAACGGATGCCCGACCGTACTCGATAAGAACATTTGGATTGGGCGCCGGTCGTGCTGCTTGGGGAGGTGTAATTGTCGTTACGTCAGCGACGAATATTTTGCATTGGTCGATTTTTTCGAAGATGACTTCGGCAACGTTTACATCGCCAGGCACACCCTGAGTGTCTTGGTCTGCTCGAATAGCATCTTCGACATTAAGTTCGGAGTTCAGTGCTTCGATTGCGCGATCAATCGCATCGCGGATGAAGCTCTTGTTCACATTTGCCGGATGATCGCTTTGCCATGCGTAGAAGGCGGATTCTGGCACGGTGGTCTCCGATAGCCGGATTGCAGAATTTGCTAGAATTTCACGATCGAACATAACGGGAACAATTTCAATGTATAGCTTGACTTTATTCCTATAGGATTATATTCTCCACTTCATCCCACCCATCCCGAGGCGTTCTCATGAGACGTCATCCGAACGGGGCGGGATGCGGCGCCTGCGGGCGGGGCTCGTAACCCCGCCTCCGGGAGGCCTCGGGTCACCGTCCGCTCCAACTACGTGGGGCTGCCTTCGATGGCTGGACGCGGGGCGGATGAACGGCGGCGAAAGCTGCCGGGATCAGGTGGGCCCCTGGGCCTCCGTCCGTCCCCGGAAGCACGGTCCCGAAGCCCAAAATCGCCGCGATGGAGCGCCGAAAGGCGAGCGCCCGCGCGCAGCGGGTGCGACGCCGCAAGGCGTGGATCGAAGTCGCGCCTCTCGGCGCTCCATCCCTCGGACTTTGTCCGAGGCGAGGAAAAGTGAGACGGCGACCGGGCGCCGCAAAAATCCCCGGAGCGATGACGCTTGGCTGTTTGACAATTGAATCCGATCGACAACGCGCTCGAACACACACGCCGCCGTCATGGCCGGGCTTGTCCCGGCCATCCACGCCTTTAGAACAGTAAGCCAAGAACAGTAAGCCAAGACGTGGATGCCCGCGACAAGCGCGGGCATGACAACCGAGAGAGCCGCATGTCCAAACCCCTCGCCGATCGCATCGCCCTGGTCACCGGCGCCTCGCGCGGCATTGGCCTGGCGACCGCCATCGCGCTCGCCCGGGCCGGCGCGCATGTGGTGGCGACCGGGCGCACCGTCGGCGGGCTCGAGGAGCTCGACGACGCGATCAAGGCCGTCGGCGGCACGGCGACCCTGGTGCCGCTGGAGATGCGCGACTACGAGGGCATTGCCCGGCTCGCCGCGGCGCTGCACGAGCGCTACCAGCGCCTCGACATCCTGATCGGCAACGCCGCGGTCGGCGGGCCGAACTCGCCGCTCGGCCATGTCGAGCCGAAGGTGTGGGACGAGGTGATGGCGGTCAACGTCACCGCCAACTGGCAGCTGATCGTGCACTTCGACCCGCTGCTGCGGGCGTCGGACGCCGGGCGCGTGGTGTTCCTGAGCTCCGGCTCCGCCGCCAACGCGCGCGCCTATCGCGGTCCTTACGCGGCGTCGAAGGCCGCGCTCGAGGTGATGGGGCGCACCTATGCCGCGGAAACCGTGACGACGCCGGTGCGGGTCAACCTGTTCGCGCCGGGGCCGACCCGCACCCGCATGCGCGCGGCGGTCGCGCCCGGCGAAGATCCGATGACGCTGCCGACGGCCGAGGAGGTGGCGGAGACGATCGTGCCGCTGTGCCTGTCGGACTTCCAGGAGACCGGGAAGATCTACGACTTCCGCGCCGGCAAGCTGCACGCGTTCCGCGCGCCGGGGTAGAGCATGATCCGGAAAAAGCCTGCCCCGGACTTGATCCGGGGTGGGAACCGGTTTTCCGAAAAGATCATGCCCAAAGAGCGAGCGCGGCGGCTATCCCCGCACGCGCAAAGGCGTGCGGCATCCGTAGCCACGGCCGCAGGCCGGGCGGTCATGGTAGACCGATGCCGGTCCGAGTTCGGTGTGCGGCCGGTACGTGGCCCGGTAGTCCTGCGTGACGTAGTTGATCACGGTCGGAACCGGCCGCACGTACTCGACGATGGTGTGGTTGTGCCGCACCACGCCGACGTAGCGGGTCTGGTGGTCGCGGATCACCAGGTGATTGCGCTCGATCACGCGGCGCTTCGGCACCACCGTCACGGTGTTGATGACGCGCGAGCGGTCGATGTCCTTGGTGGTCCGGATGACCTCGTGGCTGTCGTAGTTTTTCGCCGGCGGGCAATAGGCGCACTTCGCCTTGTGGCTGCCCGCGGCGGCCGGCGCGGCGAGACCCGCAACCAGCGCGATGATGACGATCAGATTCTTCATCTTGGCAACGTCCCACTATGCCGCGGACGTCAATTTAAGCGCTGCGCCGAAATCCTGCGCCGATTGTTGGTCGATTGGTTAATCCGCCGGCCGCGCTACGACGGCCGCTTCTTGCGGCCGGCGAAGGGGTTTTCCTTCTCGCGCAGCTCCAACCGGATCGGCGTGCCCGGCAGCTCGAACGCCTCGCGCAGTCCATTAACGAGATAGCGCTTGTAGGCGGCCGGCACCGCCTCGGCGCGGGTGCAGAACAGCACGAAGCTCGGCGGCCGCGCCTTGTGCTGGGTCACATAGTTGAGCCGGATGCGCCGGCCCGACACCGCAGGCGGCGGATGCGCCGAGGTCGCATCCTCGAGCCAGCGATTGAGCGCGCGGGTCGCCACCCGCTTGTTCCAGATCTCGTGGATGTCGACCACGGCCTGCATCAGCCGGTCCTGGCCGTCGCCGGTCAGACCGGAGACGCCGATCACCGGCACGCCCTTGAGCTGCGGCAGCCGGTGGTCGGTCTCCTCGCGCAGCTTCCCGACCACGCCGGGACGCTTTTCCACCAGATCCCATTTGCTCATGCCGACGACCAGCGCGCGGCCCTCGCGCTCGACCAGGTCGGCGATCCGCAGGTCCTGTTCCTCGAACGGCTTCTCCGCGTCCATCAGCAGCAGCACCACGTCGGCAAAGCGGATGGCGTGCAGCGTGTCGGCGACCGAAAGCTTTTCGAGCTTCTCCTGCACCTTCGGCCGGCGCCGCATGCCCGCGGTGTCGTAGAGGCGGAACGCCCGCCCGTGCCAACTCAGATCGACGGCGATGGTGTCGCGGGTGATGCCGGCCTCGGGACCGGTCAGCAGACGCTCCTCGCCCACAAGGCTGTTCACCAGCGTCGACTTCCCGGCGTTCGGTCGCCCGACGATGGCGACGCGGATCGGCCGGGTTTCCTCGTCGTCAACCGCTTCGGGCTCCTGCGGCTCGACCGTCGCCTCAGGCAGCGCGGCGAGCAGCGCGTCGTACAGATCGGACAGGCCCTCGCCGTGCTCCGCCGAGATCGAGATCGGATCGCCGAGCCCGAGCGCATAGGCATCGAGCGCGCCGGCAACACCGGCTTTGCCTTCGGACTTGTTGGCGATCACGATCGCAGGCTTGCCGGAGCGGCGCACCAGCTCGGCGAAGGCGGTATCGTCCGGCACCGTGCCGGCACGCGCGTCGATCATGAAGAACACAGCGTCGGCGGCTTCGATCGCCGCCCTGGTCTGCACCATCATGCGGCCGGCGAGGCTTTCGGCCGCGGCATCCTCGAGGCCGGCGGTGTCGATCACCATGAAGTTGAGATCGCCGAGGCGAGCCTGGCCCTCGCGGCGGTCGCGCGTCACGCCCGGCTGGTCGTCGACCAGCGCGTGGCGCTTGCCGACCAGCCGGTTGAACAGCGTCGACTTGCCGACGTTCGGGCGCCCGATGATGGCGACGATGAAGCTCATGATGGATCCGCCGATGCGGCGCCGGCCGCCGCGGAACGCGGCGCTAGCGCTGGACTGTGCCAGGCCGCGGCGGATCGGGCCACGGCGACGCAGCCGGTTGCGCCTGCTGCGGTGCCGGCCAT
>CAMDEB010000370.1 GCA_945893085.1 Rhodoplanes serenus
GGCCGACAACGCGCTCGCCGCCTGCGACCGCACCGTGCGTGCCGCGCTCGAAGCGCTCGGTGTCGCCCGCGAGGAGGCCGCGCGCGCCACCGAACGGGTCGAGGGCGACAAGCGCCGGCTCGCCGACATCGTCCACGAGATCCGCGAGATGCTTGAGGTCGAGCCCGACGCCGTCGCAGCGCTCGCCGGCATCGAGCCGGGCGCGGCCATGCCGGACGTCGAGACCATCGAGGCCGACCTCGACAAGCTGCGGCGCGACCGCGAGCGGCTGGGCGCGGTCAACCTGCGCGCCGAGGAGGAACTGGGCGAGGTCGAAGCCCAGCACACGACGCTGACCTCCGAGCGCGACGACTTGATCGAGGCGATCAAGCGGCTGCGCCAGGGCATCCAGAATCTGAACAAGGAGGCGCGGGAGCGGCTGCTCACGTCGTTCGCCGTGGTCAACGGCCACTTCCAGCGGCTGTTCACCGAACTGTTCGGCGGCGGCACCGCGGAATTGCAACTGATCGAGAACGACGATCCGCTGGAGGCGGGGCTGGAGATTTTCGCCAAGCCGCCCGGCAAGAAGCCGGCAACGCTGTCGCTGCTTTCCGGCGGCGAGCAGGCGCTGACCGCGCTGGCGCTGATCTTCGCGGTGTTCCTGACCAACCCGGCGCCGATCTGCGTGCTGGACGAAGTCGATGCGCCGCTCGATGACCACAACGTGGAGCGGTTCTGCGACCTGCTCGACGAGATGACGCGCTCGACCGACACGCGCTTCGTCATCATCACCCACAACCCGATCACCATGGCGCGGATGAACCGGCTGTTCGGCGTCACCATGGCCGAGCGCGGCATCTCGCAACTGGTCTCGGTCGATCTGGAAGCCGCGGTGAAGTTCCGCGAGGCGAGCTAAGCGCGACGCGTAGCCGGAGCCGGATCTCCGCAAGCCGGGACAAAGCGAGTTCGCGATTGCCCTGACACATCACATGCCCATAAAGTGATGGCCAGACCTCAGCGTGACTGCGTGGCGTTAGCGGCGGAGTTCCTGCGTGTGGTTCCCGAGTCGAGTCTGGTCGCGTGTTGATGGCCCCCGAGAGCGGCGGCGCCTGCATGCGGCGACGTTGGCCACCACGGCCTTAAGCACACTGATCGCTGTCGGTCTCCCGACACATGCGCAAGCGGATAGCTTCCAAGGTCTCGGCTTTCTACTCGGTGGCACAGTCACCCACGCTTTTGGCGTGAGCGCCGACGGCTTGGTCGCGGTTGGGGTGGGCAATAATGGCCCTTCCACCACTTCAGGCACTCAGGCGTTCCGCTGGACCCAGAGTACCGGCGTAGTTGGTCTCGGAACGCTGCCGGGCGGCGGCAACAGCACAGCCAACGCGGTGAACGCCGATGGCTCGGTGGTCGTCGGGTGGAGCAATACCCCCGACTTAGTCGAAGCGTTCCGCTGGACCCAGAGCGGGGGCATGGTCGGTATCGGGCATCTGTCGGGCGGCACGAACAGCCAAGCTACTGCGGTAAGCGCCGACGGCTCGGTCGTGGTCGGGGAGAGCAATTCCACCACTGCACCAGGGCCTGAGGCGTTCCGTTGGACTCAGAGCACCGGCATGGTCGGTCTCGGTTTTTTGCCGGGTGGCACGTACAGCATCGCCAATGGGGTGAGCGCCGATGGCTCCGTCGTGGTCGGCGAGAGCAATCCGCCCGTTGGTGGCTCGTTGTTCCCAACGGAGGCGTTCCGCTGGACCCAGAGCACCGGCATGGTCGGTCTCGGCGGCAAGGCGTGGCGCGCTATCGCGACTATTTTCCGGCAACGCGCAAGGGCGGCGGACCGCTGTCGGTGCCGGCGGTGTCGCCCATCATCAAGGGCGTGATCGAGCGGCGCAGCTTCTCGTTCGCCGCGTTGATCCACAATCCCAGCGACACGACGTCGGAGCTGTACGGCTGGACGCGGCGCGTGTTTCTTGAATTCCGCGAGCTTGAGCTTCGGCTGCTGCTGGGGGATCTCAAGCCGTCGCTGCAATTCCAAATCTAACGGGGTCAATGGCCCTCGAACGACACCAGCGTGCGCACCGGCACGTCGAGCTTCCTGATCTTGTCGGCGCCGCCGAGTTCGGGCAGATCGATGATGAAGCAGGCCGCGAGCACCTCGGCGCCGATCTGACGCAGCAATTTCACCGCGCCTTCGGCGGTGCCGCCGGTGGCAATCAGGTCGTCCACCAGGATCACCCGCTCGCCCTTGCTGATCGCGTCCTCGTGCATCTCCATCTCATCGAGGCCGTATTCCAGCGAATAGGCGATACGCACCGTGGTATGCGGCAGCTTGCCCTTCTTGCGGATCGGCACGAAACCCGCGGACACCTGGTGGGCCACCGCGCCGCCGATGATGAAGCCGCGCGCTTCGATGCCGGCGACCTTGTCGATCTTGGAGCCGGCCCACGGCTGCACCAGCTCATCGACCGCGCGGCGGAAGCCGCGCGCGTCGCCGAGCAGCGTGGTGATGTCGCGGAACATGATCCCGGGCTTGGGATAGTCCGGAATGGTGCGGATGGAGGATTTCAGATCGAATTCGAGCGCGGGCGAGATCATGGAGACCTTTCGGACAGCCGGGAGTCTTATGTCCTGCGACAAGGCGCATTGTGGCGAGGCGGGGAAGCGTGGTCAAAGGCTTCGCCGAGTGACCAGTCCCGGGCAATCGACAACACAGAGTGAGGAATGGCGGACAGCGACACCGAGGTGGTCATCGTCGGCGGCGGCGCGGCCGGCCTCGCGGCGGCCCGGCGCCTGCACGAGGCTGCGATCCGCTGCCTCGTGGTCGAGGCGCGCCCGCGGCTTGGCGGCCGGGCCTGGACCGTCACCGATGGGTCGGGCCACGCGTTGGACCTCGGCTGCGGCTGGCTGCATTCCGCCGACCGCAACCCATGGAGCGCGATCGCGCAGGCGCAGCGCCGTTCGATCGACAAGACGCCGCCGCCTTGGGAGCGCCCTTCGCTCGCGGTCGGCTTTCCGCTTGCGGAACAGCTCGACTTTCTGAAAGCGCAGCAAGCGTTGGATGCGCGGCTCGATCGGGTCACGGAGCAGTCGGCCGACAGCGCCGCGGCTGCGTTCCTCGATCCCGCCGATCGCTGGAATGAACTGATGAACGCCGTCAGCACCTATTATAGCGGCGCCGAGCTCGATTGCGTATCGGCGCTCGATCTCGCGCGATATCACGACAGCGGCGTCAACTGGCGCGTGGTGGAGGGCTACGGCGCGACGATCAGCGGCTACGGCGCGGATTTTCCGGTCGTGCTGGAATGTCCCGTGCGCCGGATCGACCACAGCGGCAGGCGCCTGAAGGTCGAAACCGCCAAGGGCGTCATCACCGCCGACCAGGCGATCGTCACGCTACCCACTTCGGTTCTGGCCGATGACAAGGTGCAGTTCACGCCGGCGTTGCCGGAGAAAGCCGAGGCCGCCACCGGTCTGCCTCTGGGCCTTGCCGACAAGCTGTTTCTCTCGCTTGACGGCGCAGACGAGTTCGAGCGCGACAGCCGCCTGTTCGGCCGCACCGATCGCAGCAAGACCGCCGCCTACCACCTGCGCCCGTTCGGCCGTCCACGGATCGAAACCTACTTCGGCGGCAGGCTGGCCTGGGAGCTCGAAGCCGAAGGCGAGCAGGCGTTCTTCGACTTCGCCGTATCGGAGCTGGCCGGGCTGCTCGGCAGCGCGTTCGCGCGCCGGGTCAAGCCGGTCCAGTTCCATCGTTGGGGCGCCGATCCGTTTTCGCGCGGCTCCTATTCATATGCGCTGCCCGGCAAGGCGGATTGCCGCGAGAAGCTTGCCGCGCCGGTCGACAATCGCTTGTTCTTCGCCGGCGAAGCCTGCTCCAGAAACAATTTCTCGACCGCGCACGGCGCCCTGGAGACCGGCGTGGCCGCCGCCGGTCAGGTGATTGCGGAGCGCAAACGGTCCTGACGGGTCTCCGCGGTCAATATCGAACGCTGCTTGGAGCCACGACCGGAGGATATTCGACGAGCGTGATGACGTTGTCGTCCGGATCGCAGAGGAAGGCGAGCGTACCGCCCCACTCCTGCTTTTCCGGCGGCTGCAGCAATGACACCCCCCGCTCCGCAAGCTCGCGACAGACCTCTACAATGTTGTCGACGGAAAACGACGCGGCGAGAAATCGCCCGACCAGACGCGTGGCTTCGGGGTCGTCCGGCGCGACGCGTTCGATCACGATATCGACGCCCGCAAGGTCGAAGGTCACGTAGTCCGGCTCGGCGCTCTGCTCATCGAGCTCGAGCATCCCGGCGTAAAACTGCCGGGCGCGTTCGAGATTGTGCGTGAAAATCCGGATGGCGCTCACGGAACGCAGCAAACCGGCCATCGGTTACTCCTAGCAGTCGATTGAACCGCTGCTTTTTGTGGTTTAGGTCCATTCAACAGCAGGCGTTCATACTCGCAAACTTGCTATGCTTTCCATACTATGCCCTCGCCTCCTCAGTTCACCTCCGACCATTATCTCCATCCAAAAAGTCGCGCGCTCCGCCACAACAATCGGAAGCGGCAAGCCACAAGTCAAATCCGACCATTCGCTATGCACAATCAACATTAGTGCCTCGCTTAGATTGAGATCTTGCGCGGTTGATTTCCACTTACCCTGCAATGCAAGGCTCATGTTTTTAATGAATTGATTAAAGCCAACGTTGCGCCCTATTGGCCTGCACCCGGTTTCATTGACACCCGCCTAAGCTAATCCCGCCTGCCGTTCGAACTCCATCGGGCTCATATAACCGATCGTAGAGTGTCGGCGTTTGGGATTGTAGAAGCGCTCAATGTAGTCGAACACATCAGCTCTTGCCTC
>CAMDEB010000371.1 GCA_945893085.1 Rhodoplanes serenus
GCCGACGCCTACACGCGGCTGATCAACGAATCGATCAAGGACAAGCCGGCGGACATGACGATCACCACGCACGTCTGC
This sequence comes from Rhodoplanes serenus, assembly GCA_945893085.1. Lineage (GTDB taxonomy): Bacteria > Pseudomonadota > Alphaproteobacteria > Rhizobiales > Xanthobacteraceae > Z2-YC6860. The sequence goes on from CAMDEB010000371.1 coordinate 79, forward strand.
CGCGGCAACTTCCGCTCGACCTGGATCGCCTCGGGCGGCTACGAGCCGATCGCCGAGCGGATGCTCGCGCAGTGCAACTACGACGGCTATTTCCTCGAGTACGACAGCGAGCGCGCCGGCGGCTTCGAGCCGCTTCGCTTTCTCCCTAAGGGCAACAAGATCGTCGTGGTCGGCGTCATCACCTCGAAGAGCGGCACGCTGGAGAGCAAGGACACCGTCAAGCGCCGCATCGACGAGGCCTCGAAGTTCGCCCCGCTCGAGCAGCTCGCGCTCAGCCCGCAGTGCGGCTTTGCCTCGACCGAGGAGGGCAACATCCTCACCGAAGAGCAGCAATGGGCGAAGATGCGCGAGGTTGTGGAGGTCGCGCAGGAGATTTGGAAGTAGTTTCGGTCTCGTGTCCCGGGCGCAGCGCAGCACCATAAGCGCGTTAACGCGCGTCTTCCACGCGCTATGGTGGTGCGCTGCAGGCCCGGGACCGTATCGAACACCGAATGTGGAAAGGTCCCGGCTCTGCGATGCACCGCTTCGCGCTGCATCGCGTCCGGGACAAGTAAGAGTGATCCATGCAACGCACCAAGCCACCCTTCCGCGCCGATCACGTCGGCAGCATCCTGCGCCCCGCTCCGTTGAAAGAGGCGCGCGCCAAGCACGCGGCCGGCACGCTCGATGACGCGGGCTTGAAAGCGATCGAAGATCGCGAGATCGAAAAGATCATCAAGAGGCAGGAGGAGATCGGGCTCAAGCTCGCAACCGACGGCGAGTTCCGCCGCTCGTGGTGGCAATTCGATTTCTACAAGGGGCTGTCCGGCGTGGAGCTGTATTCCACCGGCCAGGGCATCAAGTTCGCCGGCGTCGAGACCAGGGCCGAGAGCGTGCGTGTGATCGGCCCGGTCGATTTCGCGGGCCATCCGCATCTCGATCACTTCCGCTTCCTCAAGGGCCACACCAAGGTCACGCCGAAGATGACCATCCCCGCGCCGAGCACGCTGCATTTCCGGCAGGGGCGGCAGTCGATCAGCAAGCAGGTCTATCCGGAGCTCGATGCCTATTTCGACGACGTGGCGAAGGCGTATCAAAAGGCGATCCGCGCCTTCTACGACGCCGGCTGCCGCTATCTGCAAATGGACGACACCGCCTGGTCGATGTTCTGCGATCCGGGCGAGCGGGAAAAATCACGCGGCCGCGGCGACGATCCGGATTCGCTGCCGGCGAAATACGCGGCGATGACCAACAAGGCGCTCGAAGGCCGGCCGGCCGACATGGTCGTCACCATGCACTCCTGCCGCGGCAACTTTCGCTCCACCTTCATCGCCCAGGGCGGCTACGAGCCGATCGCCGAGCGGATGCTGGGCGAGATCAACCTCGACGGCTATTTCCTGGAGTACGACAGCGACCGCGCCGGCGGCTTCGAGCCGCTGCGCTTCGTGCCCAAGGGCAACAAGACCGTCGTGCTTGGTCTCGTGACCTCGAAAAGCGGCACGCTGGAAAGCAAGGACGCCGTCAAGCGGCGGATCGACGAGGCGACGAAGTACGTCGCGCTCGACCAGCTCGCGCTCAGCCCGCAATGCGGCTTCGCCTCGACCGAAGAGGGCAACGTGCTGGCCGAGGACGAGCAATGGGCGAAGCTGCGGATGATCGTGGAGGTCGCCGACGAGGTCTGGGGGCGGTGACGCGCGCAACGCCGCCCTTCCGCGCCGATCAGGTCGGCAGCCTGCTGCGCTCCGCCGCGCTCAAGGCGGCGCGGGGCCGGCGCGAGCGCGGCGAGATTTCGATTGAGCAGTTGCAGGCGGTCGAGGACCGCGAGATCGAGCAGCTCGTCCGGAAGCAGGAGGCGGTCGGGCTGCAGTCGATCACCGATGGCGAATACCGCCGCGCCTCCTGGCAGACCGATTTTGTCCAGGCGTTGCCGGGTATCGAATCCTACGCTGGCGAACGCAAGGTCAAGTTCCAGGGCGTGCAGCCACGGCAAATCCTTTTGCGCGTCGCGCGCAAGCTCGGCGACTTCGACTCGCATCCGATGATCGAGCATTTCAAGTTCCTGAAGGCGCACACCCGGCAGACGCCGAAGATGACGATCCCGTCGCCCTCGGCCGTGCACTTCCGCCAGGGCCGCGAGGCCGTGCCGGCCGAGGTCTACCCGGACATGGCGGACTTCTATCGCGATCTTGGCGAGACCTACCGCAAGGTGGTGCGCGGCTTTGCCGACGCCGGCTGCCGCTATCTGCAGCTCGACGAGGTTAATCTCACCTACCTCTGCGACCCGGTGCAGCGCGAGGGCGTGCGGGCGCGCGGCGACGATCCCGACGCGCTGCCGGCGGCCTACGCCTCGATGATCAACGCCGCGGTGTCGGATATTCCCCGCGATATGACCATCACCATGCATCTCTGCCGCGGCAATTTCCGTTCGACCTTCATCGCCTCCGGCGGCTACGAGCCGGTGGCGGAACTGCTGTTCAACAGCATCAACGTGCACGGCTACTTCATGGAATACGACAGCGAACGCGCCGGCGGCTTCGAGCCGCTGCGCTTCGTGCCCAAGGGCAAAACGGTGGTGCTCGGCCTGGTCACCTCGAAAACCGGCACGCTGGAATCCAAGGACGACATCAAGCGCCGCATCGATCAGGCGGCGAAGTTCATCGACCTCGGCCAGCTCTGCCTGTCGCCGCAGTGCGGCTTCGCCTCCAGCGAGGATGGCAATGTGCTGGCGGAGGAGGAACAATGGGCCAAGCTGCGGATGATCGTGGAGATCGCCGAGGAGGTGTGGGGGCGATGATTGCTCACCACAGCAGGCCACATAGTCGCTGTCATCGCCGGGCTTGTCCCGGCGATCCCGATGGGTTGAGCACAGTGCTCACCTAAGCGGGATGGCCGGGACAAGCCCGGCCATGACGTGGATAGGGAGGGAGACAAACACAGTGAAACGCACCCAGCCGCCGTTCCGCGCCGACCATGTCGGCAGCCTGCTTCGCCCGCGCGCGCTGCACGAGGCGCGCGCCAAGCGCGCCAAGGGCGAGATCACGGCCGAGGCGCTGAAGACGGTCGAGGACCGCGAGATCGAGCGCGTCATCAAGAAGCAGGAGGAGGTCGGCCTGCAATCCATCACCGACGGCGAGTTCCGCCGCTCGTGGTGGCATCTCGATTTCCTCTGGGGCCTCGACGGCGCCGCGAAGCATGTGATGGACACCGGCATCGCATTCGCCGCGGTGACGACGCGGAACGAGGGTGTCGCGGTGACCGGCAAGCTCGGCATGGCCGGGCCGCACCCGATGGTCGAGCATTTCAAGTTCGTTGCGGCGCATACCAAGCGCACGCCGAAGATCACCATTCCCGCGCCGTCGGCGATCTATGGCCGGCCGGTGCCGACGCCGATCGACAAGACGGCCTATCCGACGATGGACCGCTTCTGGGACGATCTCGGCCAGGCCTACAAGAAGGCGGTGCGCGGCTTCGCCGACGCCGGCTGCCGCTACCTGCAGCTCGACGAGGTGTTCATCGCCATGCTGTGCGACCCGAAGTATCGCGATCAGATGACCAAGCGCGGCGACGACCCGGAAAAGCTCGGCCCGCTCTATGGCGATCTCATCAATGCCGCAATGTCGGACATTCCCGCCGACATGACGATCACCATGCATCTGTGCCGCGGCAACTACAAATCGACCTTCATGGGCGCCGGCGGCTACGACGCCGAGGCCGAAGTCCTGTTCAACCGGATCAACGTGCACGGCTACTTCATGGAGTACGACACCGAGCGCGCCGGCGGCTTCGAGCCGCTGCGGCTGGTGCCGAAGGGCAAGACCGTGGTGCTCGGCCTGGTCACCACCAAGACCGGCCAGCTCGAATCCAAGGACACGCTGAAGCGCCGCATCGACGAGGCCGGAAAGTTCATCGATCTCGACCAGCTCGCGCTCTCGGGCCAATGCGGCTTCGCCTCGACCGAGGAGGGCAACACGCTCACCGAGGACGAGCAATGGGCGAAGCTGCGGCTGATCGTGGAGGTGGCAGACGAGGTGTGGGGGCGATAGCGCCTCCTGCTGCGGTGAGCCGCCGGCCGCCTCATTCTCCGCCGTCATCGCCGGGCTTGACCCGGCGATCCATCTTCTCTTGTTTAGCAAAAGCGATGGACCCCCGGGTCAAGCCCGGGGGTGACACCTGAGCAAGCGGGCAGAGTACCCATGACCGGCATCGTCCAAGAAAAAGTCGCGATCGTCACCGGCGCCGGCCGCGGCATCGGCCGCGCCATCGCGATGCTGCTGGCGCAGGAGGGCGCCAAGGTGCTGGTCAACGACGTCGGCGCGAGCCTCGACGGCTCCGGCGTCGACACCGGCCCGGCGCAGCAGGTGGTCGAGGAGATCAAAAAGGCCGGCGGCCAAGCCATCGCTTCGACGCTGTCGATCGGCGAGCCGCAGAACGGCGACAAGATCGTGCAGGCCGCGCTCGATGCCTTCGGCCGCGTCGACATCCTGGTGAACAACGCCGGCATCCTGCGCGACAAGATCTTCCATCGCATGAGCTGGTCGGATTGGTCCGACGTGATCGCCGTGCACCTGCACGGCTCGTTCGGCATGAGCCGCGCCTGCGCGACGCACTTCCGCGAGCAGAACTCCGGCTCGATGATCCACATGACCTCGACCTCGGGCCTGATCGGCACCTTCGGCCAGGCCAACTACATGGCCGCCAAGATGGGCATCGTCGGCCTGTCGCGCGGCATCGCGCTCGACA
>CAMDEB010000372.1 GCA_945893085.1 Rhodoplanes serenus
GGACACCGGGATCGCCCGGATCAGTTCGGCTTCATGCCGGAGAACTTGATCACCTTGGCCCACTTCTCGGTGTCGTCGGCGAGGAACTTGCCGAACGCCGCCGCCGATCCGGTGAATGTCGCGGCGCCGATATCGACGAAGCGCTTCTGAATGACGGGATCGGCGAGGCCGGCGTTCATCTCCTTGTTGAGCTTCTCGACGATGTCGGCGGGTATTCCTTTCGGGCCGACGAGGCCGCTCCACGACGCCGCCTCGTAGCCCGGCACGGTGTCCGCCATGATCGGCACGTCCGGCAGCGACGGCGAGCGCACCGTGGTGCTGACCGCAAGCGGGCGCAGCTTGCCGGCCTTGAGATACTCGATCGACGACGTGAGCGTGGTGAACACGACCTGCACCTGACCGCCAAGCAGGTCGACCAGCGCCGGCGCCTCGCCGCGATAGGGCACGTGCGTCAGCTTGACGCCCGCCATCATCTGAAACAGTTCGCCCGCCACATGTCCGGTGGCGCCCATGCCGCCCGAACCCATGTTGACCTTGCCCGGATTGGCCTTGGCATAGGCGATGAACTCCGGAACGGTGTTGGTCGGCACCGAGGGATGCACCTGCATCACCACCAGCGAGCGCATGACGCCGCCGATCGCGACGATGTCGGTCGAGAAGTTGAACGGCAGCTTTTCGTAGAACGTCGAGTTGATGGTGTTGACGGAGTTGGCCATCAACAGCGTGTAGCCGTCCGGCGGCGAACGCAGCGCCGCCTCGGTGCCGATGTTGTTGGCGCCGCCGGGCCGGTTCTCGACGACAAAGGACTGGCCGAGCTTTTCCGTCAGCCACTGCGCGATCAAGCGGGCGGCGATATCGGTCGAGCCGCCGGCCGCGGTGGCAACCAGGATCTTCACCGGACGCGTCGGATAAGTCTGCGCCATGGCGAAGCGCGCCGTGACCGGAAGCGTCGCAGCGGCGGCACTCAGTGCGAGAAATCGGCGGCGCGGGAGTGTCATGGTGCGTTCCCTCTCAATGCAGACAGCACAAGCCGGATGCTACATCCTATTCCCATCAACCCGGCGACGGAAACAGCCGATGCTTCTTGAGGAATTTGATCATGAAGCGGTCGAACAGCCAAGGCTGCTCGATCTGGCAGGCGTGACCCGCGCCGTGCAGGATCTTCATCTCACAACCCGGGATGCGTGCCTTCAAGGCGAAAGAGCTCGGATGCGTGCCGTCTTCGCTGCCGGTCAGAATGATGGTCGGGCAGGCGATCGATGAATGATGATCTTCGGCCTCCGCCACCTTGTACGCCTCGAACTGGCGGATGATGGTTTCCAGATCGGCCTTGTCGTTGCGCTCGGCGAACATGTCGGCGAAGAACATCGCCAGCGGGGTCGCCCGGAACGCCGGGCTCAGATCCTCGAACGTATAATCCCAGCGATAGCCGATGCCGCGCTCGGTGTAGGCCTTGATCCGGCGCGGAATGAACTCCTTGCCCGGGTTGTAGCCGGTGCCCGAGAGGATCATCGCCTTCGTGCGCTTGGGATGCAGATGGTACATGTGCGGCACCAGGGCGGAGCCGACCGAGCATCCGACCAGGATGGCCTGCTCTCCGGGCAGCGCCTCGTCGATCGCCTCCCAGCAGGCCTGCGCCGTGTCCTGCATCCGCAGGCCGGCGCCTGCCTTCGGCGAGCGGCCGTAGCCGGGCAGGTCGATGGAAATACAGCGAAACCAGGTCGACATGTGCGCCATCTGGAAGATCCAGCACGACTGGTCCATCGGGTTGGGATGCACGAACGCCATCACCGGTCCGGTGCGGCCCATCCGCTCGTAGTAAAGCGGTCCGTCAATGTGCGCTGCCATGTCGCGTTTCCTTCGATTGGGTTAGGCGTGAACTCAGGATCTTATTGCATCGGGTCGCAATATTCGTCCTCGCTAAAGGCACGACAAGCGCCTATGGTTGTTGTCGAGGAAACAACAAAGGAGTTCGGAGCATGGCTGAAATCGTAAAGCCGGACACGCTATTTCCGAAGATCGTCGCAGTCTATGCGGTGGTCATGATCATCGGCGGCGCCTATATGACCTACAAGCCGTACCGCGCGCCGGTAGCTGCGGAAGTCACGGTCGCACCAATGGTGGCTGAGCCGGTCAAGTAGCTCGGCGTTTTTGTTGCAGACGGAAAGAGCCTCGGCATCGTGCCGGGGTTTTTTGTTGCTCGGGCGCGAGTTCAGGGTCAATCTCAAGACCGCGAAGGCGGCCCAGGGAGGATCAAAACATGAGAAGAATTTTTATAACTGGTGCCCTCGCGGCGCTTTCGGTCGTTGCTGGCCTCTCCGGCGCCGCCGGCCAGTCCTATCCCTCGCGCCAGATACGATTGATCGTTCCCTATTCGGCAGGGTCGGGCGCGGACATCACCGCGCGGCAGACGATGGCGAAGCTCGCGACCGTCCTCAACCAGAGCATCATCATCGAGAACCGCGCAATCGCATCGTCCGGCCGACGCCGGCGGCCTGACTGCCTTCTTTTTGCGCTGCACAAAAATTAGCGTGTTGCGCTCATGCTGTGCAGCATCGCGGCACGGCCTGGCATCGCGGATTACCGCAGGATTTTGTACAACATATTGATTTGATAAGATAATTTGTGCGAGATGCAATCTGGCACGCTGCTTGATCTTTGTTCAGCGGCCATGGACCCTTCCTTCAAGATCGTCATCGTCGACAAGAATCCGGTCCGGGCCGCCATCCTTGAGGATGGGCTGCGCGATGCCGGTCATGTCGAGGTCGTGCACATCGCCGAGATGTCGCATTTGTTGGCGCGGATCTACGCCATCGACCCCGACGTGATCCTGATCGACCTGGAGAACCCGAGCCGCGACGTGCTCGAGCAGATGTTCCAGGTCAGCCGCGCGGTCAAACGCCCGGTCGCCATGTTCGTCGATCAGAGCGACGGCGCCTCGATCGAGGCGGCGGTCGATGCCGGGGTCTCCGCCTACATCGTCGGCGGCCTGCGCAAGGAGCGCATCAAGAACATCCTCGATCTCTGTATTTCCCGCTTCAACGCATTCTCGCGCCTGCAGAACGAACTCGACCGCACTCGCTCCGCGCTCGAGGAGCGCAAGGCGATCGATCGCGCCAAGGGCATCCTGATGAAAGCCAAGTCCCTGACCGAGGAGCAGGCCTACGCACTGCTGCGCAAGACCGCGATGAACGAGAACAAGAAGATCGCCGAGGTCGCGCAAGCGGTCATCACTGCCGCGGAGCTGTTCAAATGAACGACAAGCGCTTGCGGATCGGGTTCATCCCGCTGTGCGACGCGACCGCGCTGATCGTCGCGGTCGACAAGGGCTTCACCGCGGCGGAGGGGCTCGACGTCGAACTGGTGCGCGAGGTGTCCTGGTCGAACGTGCGCGACAAGCTCAACATCGGCCTGTTCGACGCCGCGCATCTGATCGCGCCGGTCGCCATCGCGTCGAGCCTGGGCCTGGGCCATGTGAAGGTGCCGATCGTCGCACCGTTCGGGCTCGGCGTGAACGGCAACGCCATCACCGTATCGCCCGAGCTCTACGCCGCGATCGCAGCCGCGGCCGATGGCGACATCGTCGATCCGATGATATCGGCGCGCGCGCTCGCCCGCGTGGTTGCGAGCCGCAAGGCGAGGGGCCAGGAGCCGCTGACCTTCGGCATGACGTTCCCGTTCTCGACGCACAACTATCATCTGCGGTTCTGGATGGCGGCCGGCGGCGTCGATCCAGACGAGGACGTGCGCATGATCGTGCTGCCGCCGCCCTACATGGTGGAGAGCCTGGCGAACAAGCACGTCGACGCCTTCTGCGTCGGCGCGCCGTGGAACTCGGTCGCGGTCGATCTCGGCATCGGCTACATCCTCCACCTGGTCTCGGAAATCCTGTCGCGCGCGGCGGAGAAGGTGCTGGCCGTGCGCGCCAGCTGGTCGCAGGAGCATCCCGACATGCTGCGGCGGCTGATCCGCGCGCACGGTCGCGCCGCGGCCTTCGTCGAGGATGCGGCCAATCGCGACGAGGTCGCGGCGATGCTCGCGGCTCCGAACCGCATTGGCGCCTCCGCCGAAGTCATCCGCAGAGCCCTCGACGGGCGCTTGAAGGTGACGCCCGACGGTACGGTGCGCGCCAGCGACCGCTATCTGCTGATCGGCCACAAGGGTGCGGCGCGCCCCGACCCGGCGCAGGCGGCATGGCTCTACGCGCAGATGGTGCGCTGGGGTCAGGCGCCGTACTCGGACGAGATGCTGGCCGCGGCCAAGGCGGTCTGGCGGCCGGACCTCTACGACGCGGCGCTTCCCGGCGAGAACGTCACGGTCCCAGGCGAACCGGCCGACGGCATCGGCGCCTTCACCGGGCCGGCGTTCGACGCCGACGACATTAAAGGCCATCTCGCTGCTTGGAAGATTCGGCGATAGCCGTAGGCGAGCACTGCCTATTTTTCGCACTGCACACAATATCCGCAAGATGCGGCCACGATGGGCATTGGCGGGTGTTTTAACGATTCGTTAACGGTTGCGACCGCCAGCCTAATTATTTGAAATTACTAGAAAAAGATCGTTTCAGCCGATATGGCACGAAGCTTGAATTGATCTAACCCGAGACGGTGTCTCCCTCGGGATGCATCGCGGTCCAATGACGGGCCAATAGCAACGCCGCTGACCTGGGGAGGCTTCATGAGCCCGCTTCAGGCTGCGGCTTTTTTGTTGGCCAAGGAGATTGGCGAGGGGAAACGCGTCCAACGGGTGTCAACGAACCAATCGAACAGAGAGGACGACAGAC
>CAMDEB010000373.1 GCA_945893085.1 Rhodoplanes serenus
TCTTGCCTGGGAGCAAGCCAACATGAAGCACGTCGCTTAAATCAAACTTGTGTCCAAAGAACCGGGCGCGGTACAACGTTGCAACATTTCGTACTTGTGTTCCTCCGCGTTGGTGCTAATGATTACGTCAATCCGCCGTGAGTGCGGGATGGGCGTGGGGCCATGGACGAGCTCATCGGGCGTCTCGTCGCCAATGTTGGCGTCGATCAAGCGGTCGCCGAGAAGGCGGTCGGTATCATTCTCGCTTTCCTTCTCAAGGAAGGCCCGTCCGACAAAGTTCAAGCACTCATCGATCAAATGCCAGGCGCCGAGGCGGCCGTGCAGGCTGCGGCGGCGGAGGACGGCGGCATGGGCGGCATCATGGGGGTCGGCACCAAGTTGATGGCGATCGGTCTCGGCATGGGTCAGATGCAAAGTGTGACCCGTGAGATCATTGCCTACTCCCGCGAGAAGGCGGGCGAAGATACGGTCGGCGAGATCGTCGGTTCGATCCCCCGCCTCGGTCAGTTCATCTTAAGGGAATACTAGAGTTTCATGTCCTACCCGATCACGGACATCGCAGGCATCGAGCCGGACGTGGCTGCCACCTTCAAGAAGGTCGGCATCCGCACCACGGCGCGCCTGCTTGAAGCGGCGAAGAACCCGGTCGGGCGCAAGCGGCTGTCCGCGCGCACCGGGTTCGACGAGAAGCGCATCCTGCGCTGGGCCAATATGGCGGACCGGATGCGGATCAAGGGAGTCGGCGAAGACTACGCCGGGCTGCTGCAGGCGGCGGGCGTCGATACCGTCAAAGAGCTGAAATACCGCAACCCGGCCAAGCTGGCCAAGGCCATGGCCGAGGCCAACGCCAAGCGCAAGCTGGTGCGGGTGCTGCCGTCCGACAGCGCGGTGGTGCGCTGGATCGAATACGCCAAGAAACTGCCCCTCAAGATCACCTATTAGGCCCGGTTCCCCCGGCTTGACACTGCGGCAGGCAGCGCGCAAAGCGACCGCCATGAGCATGCCCCGTCGGTCCTCCTCTGCGGACGGCGTAAAGAGCGGTGCGGCGCCCGATCCGCTTGCCCGGCTCCTGGCGCTGAAGCGCCCGATCGTGATGGGCATCCTCAACGTCACGCCGGATTCGTTCTCCGACGGCGGCCGGTTCCAGGAACCGGCGAGCGCCATCGCCCAGGCCCGGCGCATGGTCACGGAGGGTGCCGACATCTTGGACATCGGCGGGGAATCCACCCGCCCCTACGTCGGCATGGCGCCGGTCTCGCTCGACGACGAGATGGCGCGGCTCGAACCGGTATTGCCGGCGATCGTCGACCTGGGCGTGCCGGTCTCGATCGACACCATCAAGGCCAAGGTCGCGGCCTGGGCGCTCGATAACGGCGCCGGCATCGTCAACGACGTCTGGGGCCTGCAGCGCGACCCCGACATGGCCCGCCTGGTGGCCGAGGGCGGCGTGCCGGTCATCATCATGCACAACCGCGAGACCGCCGACCCGGCGATCGACATCGTCGCCGACATCAATGCCTTTTTCGCCCGTTCGCTTGAGATCGCGGCGCGGGCCGGCATCGCCCGCGACAAGATCGTGCTCGACCCCGGCATCGGCTTCGGCAAGACGCCCGAGCAGAGCATGATCGCAATCGGCCAGCTCGCCGCATTCAAGAGCTTCGGCCTACCGCTTCTGGTCGGGGCCTCGCGCAAGCGGTTCATCAACAGTGTGGTGCCCTCGGAGCCCGATCAGCGGCTGCCGGGCTCGCTCGCCGCCCATCTGCTGGCGGTGGAGAACGGCGCCGCCATCATCCGCGCCCACGATGTGTCGGAAACCATACAGGCGCTGCGCGTCGCCTCGGCGCTGCGGAGCGCCCGATGACCGATCGCGTGTTCGTCGGCGGGCTGGCGCTGCACGCCTATCACGGCGTGATGCAGCACGAGGCCAAGGTCGGGCAGACCTTCAAGCTCGACCTCACCCTCGATCTCGACCTGACGCAGGCCTCGCGCTCCGACAAGCTCGCCGACACGGTGGGCTACGACCAGGTGGTGGACGTCGCGAGCAAGACGTTCTGCGGCAAGCGCTACCGGCTGGTCGAGGCCGCGGCCGGCGCGGTCGCCGATGCCGTGCTGGGACGCTTCCCCCAGGTCACCGCTGTGCGCGTGACGGTGCACAAGCCGCACGCGCCGATCGCCGCGACCTTCGACGACGTCGGGGTCTCGATCCTGCGCTCCCGCCATGGCTGACCCCATGGCCGAGGCGCTGATCGCGTTCGGCGGCAATGTCGGCGACGTGCGCGAGACGCTCGACCGCGCGGTGGCGCAATTCTGCGACGGTAACGCGGTGCGGCTCATCGCCCGCTCGTCCGACTATCAGACGCCGCCATGGGGCGTCACCGACCAGCCGCCATTCGTCAACTGCGCCATTGTCGCCGCCACCATCCTATCGCCGCAGGCTCTGCTCGCCCGCGCGCAAGCGATCGAGGTCGCATTCGGCCGCGCACGCGCCAACGAGCAGCGCTGGGGGCCGCGCACGCTCGACATCGACATCATCGCCTATGACGACCTGGCGATAACGACGCCCGACCTGACGCTGCCGCACCCGCGGCTGTTCGAGCGCGCCTTCGTGCTGGTGCCGCTGGCGGAGATCGTCCCGGATCGGATGATTGCAGGCGTTCGGGTGAGTGGCGCTTTGGCCAAAGTGGATGCGAACGGCATCGAACGCCTGCCGCCGCGCCGATAGGTCTCTATTCCGCGTCCTTGACGCAGCGAAAGCCGATGTTGTGGTGCCCGGCCCGCGCGCTGCGCGACACGCTCGCGCCGCGCCAGGCGCTGCGCAGCGTCTCCGGTCCGGTGTCGGCCGCGCCGCCGCGCACCACCCGGTCCGCCAGCCGGTCCGGATCCTCGCGGCCGTCATCCGCCCGATAGGGATAGGGCAGCGCGATGCTCGACGTCCATTCGTGCACGTTGCCGGCAAGGTCGAGCACGCCCTCGGGCGTCGCGCCCGCCGGCAGCGAGCCGACCGGGACGGTCCTGATCCAGCCGACCCCGTAGCGGGCGCGCGTCGGATCGGGCGGCGCTTCGCCCCAGGGATAGGTGCGGCCCTGCGGACCGCGCGAAGCGAACTCGCGCTCGGCCTCGGTCGGCAGCCGCGAGCCCCGCGCCGCGCAGTAGTCGCGAGCGCCGTACCAGCTCGCTTCGTTCACCGGATGCCGCTCGAAGCCGGGATCGGCCCGCCAGGCGCCGTTCACCCGGCGCAGCCGCGCATCGCCGTCGTCCCAGTCGAACAGGTGCTGGCCGCGCGCGTTCGACGTGCCGCCGAGCCGTTGCAGGAAGGCGGCAAACTCGGAATGGGTCACCGCGCGGCGATCGATCCAGAACGATTTCACCATCACCGAATGCGCCGGCCGTTCGTCGGCCAGCCCGCGGTCGCTGCCCATGACGAAGCTGCCGCCGGGGATGCGCACCATTCCCGGCTCGGACGCCAGCGCAACGCCGGCAAGACCGACGAAAAGGACCACAGCGCCCAGGGACCGCAGCAACGACCGCATGCGCCGATCTTGCCGGAGACCGCAGCCAAGTGGAATGCCCTACCCGGCCCACAACTTGCTTGGCATCGGGGGCATTGGCGGGCATTTTGCGACGATGACGGACGATCCAGCGCTCGGTTCCGAATTTCCGCCCGCCACGCGCGAGGATTGGCTCAAGCTCGTCAAAGCGGCGCTGAAGGACCGGCCCTACGAGCGGCTGATCGCCAAGACCTACGACGGGCTCGCAATCGAGCCGCTGTATCCCCGCGCGGCGGATGCGCGGCCGGTCGCCGGGCGAGCGCCGGGGGCGTCCTGGGCGCTGATGCAGCGGGTCGATCATCCCGATCCGGCGGCGGCCAACGCCGAGGCGCTGCACGACCTTGAAAACGGCGCGACCGGGCTGACGCTGGTCTGCTCCGGCTCGATCAACGCCAACGGCTACGGCATCGACGGCTCGGCCAAGACGCTGAACCGCGTGCTCGAGGGCGTGCATCTCGACGGCATCACCATCGATTTCAACGTCGGCCCGGAAACCAGGGGCATCGTCCGGCACTTCGCCGCGCTGGTGCAGCACCGCAAGCTCGCGCCGGCCGCGATCGACTTGCGCGCCAGCATCAATCCGATCGGCGGGATGGCCGCGGCGGGGGGAAGCGACAAGCCGTGGAGCGAACTCGCACCGGGCTTCGCCGCGCTGGTCGGTGAGCTTGCCGGCGCGGGCTTCCGCGGGCCGTTCGCGGTCGCCGACGGACGGATCGTCCACAACGCCGGCGGCTCGGAAGCCCAGGAGCTGGCGTTCGCGATCGCCAGCGCGATCGCCTACCTGCGCGCGCTCGAAGGAAGCGGCATTCCGCTCGATGCGGCGCGGAGCATGATCTATTTCCGGCTGGCCGCGGACGCCGACCAGTTCCTGACCATCGCCAAGTTCCGTGCTATCCGAAAATTATGGTCGCGCGTCGAAGCAGCCTGCGGGCTCGTGCCGAAGCCGGCGTATGTCTCGGCCGAGACCGCCTGGCGCATGATGACCCGGCGCGACCCGTGGGTGAACATCCTGCGCGCGACGCTGGCGGTGTTCTCGGCCGGGCTCGGCGGCGCCGACGCCGTCAGCGTGCTGCCGTTCACCGCGGCGCTCGGGCTGCCGGATCGCTTCGCCCGCCGCGTCGCGCGCAACACCCAGCTCCTGCTGCTGGAGGAGTCGAACCTCGCCAAGGTGGCGGACCCGGTCGCCGGCTCCGGCGCCATCGAGGACCTGACCGAAAAGCTCTGCGGCGCG
>CAMDEB010000374.1 GCA_945893085.1 Rhodoplanes serenus
GCATCCCGGTGGTGCATGATTTCCGTCAGGCGGACATCGAAGCCGGCGGGCAGGGCGCGCCGCTGGTGCCGGTGTTCCACCGCGCCATCGTCGACACCATCGACCGGCCGCATCCGGTCGCGGTGCTCAACATCGGCGGCGTCGCCAACGTCACCTTCGTCGACGGCGGTCCCGATCCGATCGCCTGCGACACCGGGCCGGGCAACGCGCTGATCGACGATTTCATGCGCGCGCGGACCGGCGCGCCCTACGACGACAACGGCGATGCCGCGGCCGGCGGACGGCCGGACCGGGCGTTCATCGCCCGCGTGCTCGATCATCCGTTTTTCGATCTGAAGCCGCCGAAGTCGCTCGACCGCAATGCGTTCGCCTTCGCCAACATCGGCCTGCCGGAGTTTTCCATCGCCGACGGTGCGGCGACGCTGTCCGCGCTGACGGTCGAGGCGGTCTGGCGCGTGGTGCCGCAATTGCCGGAGCGGCCGCGCGCCTGGATCGTCGGCGGCGGCGGCGCGCGCAACCGCACGCTGATGAAGATGCTGGCGGCGCGGCTTGCGCCTGCGACCGTCGAGACCGCGGATCAGGCCGGCTGGTCGGCGGATGCGCTGGAGGCGCAGGCGTTCGCGTTCCTTGCGGTGCGGAGCCTGCGCGGATTGCCGATCACGTTCCCGACCACCTCGGGCGCGCCGCGGCCGATGCAGGGCGGCGTGACGGCGAGACCTTAAACAGTGCCGATGCTCAGGAGCGCCGGTCGACCTTGAGGCGCTTGTCGAGATAGCCGGTGATCGACTGCATCAACGGCTCGACCTTGCCGTCGAAGAAATGATTGGCGCCGGGCACCACCTTCTGCTCGATGATGATGCCCTTCTGGGTCTTGAGCTTGTCGACCAGGCCGGTGACGTCCTTGTGCGGCACCACCGCATCCTTGTCGCCGTGGATGATCAGGCCGGACGACGGGCAGGGCGCAAGGAACGAGAAGTCGTAGAGGTTCGCCGGCGGCGCCACCGAGATGAAGCCTTCGATTTCCGGCCGCCGCATCAAGAGCTGCATGCCGATCCAGGCGCCGAACGAGAAGCCGGCGATCCAGCACGAGCGCGCCTCGGGATTGATCGACTGCGCCCAGTCAAGCGCGGAGGCGGCATCGGAGAGTTCGCCGGTGCCATGGTCGAACGCGCCCTGGCTGCGGCCGACGCCGCGGAAATTGAACCGGATCACCGCGAACTGGCGGTGCGCGAAGGCATAGTAGAGCTGATAGACGATCTGATGATTCATCGTGCCGCCGAACTGCGGATGCGGATGCAGCACGATGGCGATCGGGGCGTTCTTCTGCGGCGCCGGGTGATACCGGCCCTCGATCCGGCCGGCGGGACCGGTGAAGATGACTTCGGGCATGCGATTCAAAACCTCAAAGACGGCGACCGAACCGCGGCGGGCAGCGGGCTAAAGTGCGCTTGACGGGAACTGTAGGCGCACGTAACTATTTAGAACTGTTCTAATTTCTCGGGAAACCGCCGATTCAAGCACCGCGGCGAACGCGGTTCCGACCGGCTGGGGCGGCGCTTTCTAACATGACCTCGGGGATCAAAAGCAAGTAAATTGAGTGGGCTAGGGGCTTTCGGGACCCGCAGGGACGGCAATGGCCGAGCAGGTTTATCTCGACTGGAATGCCACCGCGCCGCTGCGGCCGCAGGCGCGTGACGCCATGGCTAAGGCGCTGGAAGTCCATGGCAATCCGTCGTCGATCCACGCCTCGGGGCGAGCGGCGCGGCGGCTGGTGGAGGAGGCGCGCGAACAGGTCGCGGCGCTGGTCAACGCCGAGCCGCGCGATGTGGTGTTCACCTCGGGCGGCACCGAGGCCAATGCTCAGGCGCTCTCGCCGGTGCTGGGCGATGCTCTTTTGGTCTCGACCATCGAGCATCCGTCGGTTCGCAGCGGCGGCCGGTTTCCGGCGATTGTCGATGTGGCGGTGACCGAGGCCGGGGTGGTGGACCTTGAGGCGCTGCAACGTGCTGTAAACGCAGGCGTTTCGCGCCCCCTGGTGTCGATCATGCTGGCCAACAACGAAACCGGTGCGATCCAGCCGATCGCGGAGGCCGCTGCGATCGTCCATGCGGCGGGCGGTCTGCTGCACGTCGACGCGATTCAGACCCCGGGCCGGATTCCCTGCGATTTCAAGGCGCTGGGCGCGGATCTGATGACGCTGTCGGCGCATAAGCTGGGCGGGCCGAAGGGCGTCGGCGCGCTGATCAAGCGTGGGGATATCGATCTCGATCCGCTGATCAGGGGTGGCGGCCAGGAGCGGGGATTGCGGGCGGGGACCGAGAACGTGCCCGGCATCGCCGGTTTTGGCGCCGCTGCCCAGGCTGCTCAGCGCCTGCTCGGCAAGGATATGGCGCGCATGAGCACGCTCCGTGACCGGCTGGAAGCGGCGCTCAAGGCGCTCACGCCGGACGTGCTCATTTTCAGCGCCGAAACGGCGCGCCTGCCCAACACCACGCTGTTCAGCGTCGCCGGGATGAAGGCCGAGACCGCGGTGATCGCCTTCGATCTCGAAGGCGTCGCGGTGTCCTCGGGCGCGGCCTGCTCCTCGGGCAAGGTGACGCCCTCGCACGTGCTGGCGGCGATGGGCGTCGAGCCCAATCTCGCGCAGGGGGCGATCCGCGTCAGCCTGGGGCACACCACCACCGAACACGAAATCGAGGCGTTTCTAAAGGCTTGGGCCAAGCTGGCGGAGAGCCTATATAGAGCCAAGAAAGAACGGGATATTGCCGCGTAAGCGGCCTTTGCGAAGGGGTGACCCGCAACAAAGATGTCCATAACCGACAACTCACCACGGTCCTTGAAACCGTGAGCGGAGGAAGTAATGCCGGCGGTGCAAGAAACGATCGAGCGGGTTCGCCGCATCGACGTCGACCAGTACAAATACGGGTTCGTCTCGGACATTGAATCCGAGCGGGCCCCCAAGGGCCTCTCCGAGGACACCGTCCGCTTCATCTCGGACAAGAAGGGCGAGCCCGAGTGGATGCTCGCCTGGCGCCTCGAAGCCTATCGCCGCTGGCTGACCATGCGCGAGCCGACCTGGGCGCGCGTCGACTATCCGAAGATCGACTACCAGGACCTCTATTACTATTCCGCGCCGAAGAAAAAGCCGGGGCTGACATCGCTCGACGAGGTCGACCCGGAAATCCTTCGCACCTACGAGAAGCTCGGCATCTCGCTGCGCGAGCAGGAGATGCTGGCCGGCGTCGTGCGCCCCGAGGGCGAGCGCCGGGTCGCGGTCGACGCCGTGTTCGATTCGGTGTCGGTTGCGACCACCTTCCAGGAAGAGCTGAAGAAGGCCGGCGTGATCTTCATGCCGATCTCCGAGGCGCTGCGCGAGCATCCGGATCTGGTGAAGAAGTATCTCGGCACGGTGGTGCCGGTCTCCGACAACTTCTTCGCCACGTTGAATTCGGCGGTGTTCTCCGACGGCTCGTTCGTCTACGTGCCGCCGGGCGTGCGCTGCCCGATGGAGCTGTCGACCTACTTCCGCATCAACGACAAGAACACCGGCCAGTTCGAGCGCACCCTGATCATCGCCGACAAGGGCTCCTACGTGAGCTACCTCGAAGGCTGCACCGCGCCGATGCGCGACGAGAACCAGCTTCATGCCGCGGTGGTCGAGCTGGTCGCGCTCGACGACGCCGAGATCAAGTATTCCACGGTGCAGAACTGGTACCCGGGCGATTCCGAGGGCAAGGGCGGCATCTTCAACTTCGTCACCAAGCGCGGCGACTGCCGCGGCACCAAGTCGAAGATCTCCTGGACCCAGGTCGAGACCGGCTCGGCGATCACCTGGAAGTATCCGAGCTGCATCCTGCGCGGCGACAACTCGCAGGGCGAGTTCTATTCGATCGCCATCTCCAACGGCCGCCAGCAGGTCGACAGCGGCACCAAGATGCTGCATCTCGGCAAGAACACCTCGAGCCGGATCATCTCCAAGGGCATCGCCGCCGGAAAGTCGCAGAACACCTATCGGGGGCTCGTCACCGCGCACCGCAAGGCCAAGGGCGCGCGCAACTTCACCAATTGCGATTCATTGCTGATCGGCGACAAGTGCGGCGCGCACACCGTGCCCTATATCGAGGCGAAGAATTCCTCCGCGGTGTTCGAGCACGAGGCCACCACCTCGAAAATCTCCGAGGACATGCTGTTCTACTGCCGCCAGCGCGGGCTGTCTGCGGAGGAGGCGGTGGCGCTCGTGGTCAACGGCTTCGTCAAGGACGTGCTGCAGCAGCTCCCCATGGAGTTCGCGGTCGAAGCGCAGAAGCTCATCTCGATCAGCCTCGAAGGCTCGGTCGGTTGAGATTGGGCGCGGGACGGGGAGGGCGCGATGTCGGCGCTGGACAAGGCGGTCACGGAGCTTGAAGCCAAGCGCGCCAACGATGAAGCCGAGCGCAGCGCGCGACATCGGGCCGGCAGCGCTTTCTTGAAGGAATTCTTCGACGCCGATCTCGCGACGTCGAAGAAGTTGTCGGAGAACGGGGTGCGTGCGGCGTTCGACGGTGCGCGCATCCTGCTGCAGAAGCCGGAAGAAGGCGTCTACGTGGAAGCAATGATGATCGTCGTCGGCGAACAGGGCGAGATCGACGTCAGCGGACGCTCGCTCGGCCCGGTCGCAGGCGACAAGGATGCCAAGAAGAAGGAGCTGATTGCCGAGATCATCGCGCATTTCAGTCTCTAGTTACCTCTCCCCGCTTGCGGGGAGAGGTCGCCCGACGGAGCGAAAGCGACGA
>CAMDEB010000375.1 GCA_945893085.1 Rhodoplanes serenus
GGCGCCTTCGCGCTCGCGTTCCTGTTCGCGGGCGAGGACGATCTCATGGTCGGCGCGCGCAAGGGCTCGCCGCTCGCCATCGGCTACGGCCGGGGTGAGATGTATCTCGGCTCCGATGCCATCGCGCTGGCGCCGTTCACCGACACGATCACCTATCTGGAGGACGGCGACTGGGCGGTGATGAACCGCAAGGGCGTCGAGATTCATAACGAGCAAGGCGCGATCGTCGAGCGCGCGGTGCTGAAGATCGCCGCGGCGACCGGGCTGGTCGACAAGGGCAATCACAAGCACTTCATGGCGAAGGAGATCCACGAGCAGCCCGAGGTCGTCGGTCACACCTTCGCGCATTACATCGACATGACCACCGAGCGCGTCCGGTTGCCGCATGACCTGCCGTTCGACTGGCGTAAGCTCACACGGCTGTCGATCTCGGCCTGCGGCACGGCGTTCTACGCCGGGCTGGTGGCGAAATACTGGTTTGAGCGCTTTGCGCATCTGCCGGTCGAGATCGATATCGCCTCCGAGTTCCGCTACCGCGAGGCGCCGCTCAATGCCGGCGATCTGGCGCTGTTCATTTCGCAGTCGGGCGAGACCGCCGACACGCTGGCCTCCTTGCGTTATGCCAAGGAGAACAAGCAGCACGTGCTCTCGGTCGTCAATGTGCCGACCTCGACCATCGCGCGCGAGAGCGATGTGGTGATGCCGACGCTGGCCGGGCCCGAGATCGGCGTGGCGTCCACCAAGGCCTTTACCTGCCAGCTCGCGGTGCTGGCGTGTCTCGCCGTCGCCGCCGGCCGCGCGCGCGGCGTGCTGTCGGAGCAGGACGAGCAGAACGTCGTGCGCGCGTTGATCGAGACGCCGCGCCACATGGCGCAGGCGCTGCTGCTCGAGCCGCAGATCGAGCAGCTCGCGCAGTCGCTCGCTAAATGCCGCGATGTGCTCTATCTCGGCCGCGGCACCAGCTTCCCGATCGCGTTGGAAGGCGCGCTCAAGCTCAAGGAAATTTCCTACATCCATGCCGAGGGCTATGCCGCCGGCGAGCTCAAGCACGGGCCGATCGCCTTGATCGACGAGACCATGCCGGTGATCGTGATCGCGCCCTATGATAAAAGCCCCCGCCGGGAAGGGGTGTTCGAGAAGACGGTATCCAACATGCAGGAAGTGGCGGCGCGCGGCGGCCGGATCATCCTGATCACCGATCCGCGGGGGGCGCACGCGGCGACCGTGGAGTCCATGGTCACGCTGACGCTGCCGGACATGGCCACGACCGTGACGCCGCTGGTCTATGCGATCCCGGTGCAACTGCTGGCCTATCACACCGCGGTGGCGCTCGGCACCGATGTCGACCAGCCGCGCAATCTCGCAAAATCCGTGACGGTCGAGTGAGTCCGATCCGATGACGCTCAACGACAGCAATCTACCGCCATCGCCGACCTTGATCCCGGAACCGGCGCCGGCCCAGCACAGCGCCATGGGGCGACTGCGCAACTATTTCCTCACCGGGCTGATCCTGGTCGGGCCGATCTACATCACCATCAATCTGACCTGGTGGTTCATCAACTGGGTCGACGACGCGATGCGGCCGTTCATCCCGATAGGGCTGCGGACCGAGACCTATCTACCCTTCCGCGTCCCGGGCTTCGGCCTGATCATCGCGCTGTTCGGACTCACGTTGCTTGGCTTCCTCACCGCCAACTTGGTGGGGCGCTCGCTGGTCGAGTTCGGCGAGAACATGCTCAACCGCATGCCGATCGTGCGGCCGATCTACAAAACCATGAAGCAGATTTTCGAGACCTTGTTCTCCAAGAACGGCTCGAGCTTCCGCAAGGTCGCCCTCGTCGAGTTTCCGGCCGGCATGTGGTCGGTGGTGTTCCTGGCTTCGACGCCGACCGCGGAGATCGCCGACCGGCTGCCGGACAGCGATTACGTCTCCTGCTTCCTGCCGTGCACGCCCAACCCGACCACCGGTTTCTTTTTCTACGCCCGGCGCAAGGACATCATCGAGCTCGACGTTACGGTGGAGCAGGCGATGACCCTCATCATGTCCGCGGGCATGGTGCAGCCGAACGGCGACAGCCAGAAGCGGCTCGCCGCGATGGCCGAGAGCGCGCGTGCGGCACGCGCGATGCCGCCGACGGTGCCGGCGCAGTAGTTCATCCCGCCTGGATCAATCGGATCGCCTCGTCGCGCTCGAACAGATAAAGCAGGTTGCGCAGCGCCTCGCCGCGCGGCGATTTCAATTCAGGATCGCGCGACAGCACCAAGGCCGCGTCGTCGCGCGCCGCCGGCAGCAGCTTGCCGTGGAACTCGATGTGGGCGAGCCGGAACCCCGGCATGCCGCTCTGCCGCGTGCCGAGCACGTCGCCTTCGCCGCGCAGCTTCAAATCCTCCTCGGCGATGCGGAAGCCGTCCTCAGTCTCGCGCAGGATGTTGAGCCGCGCCTTGGCGGTCTCGCCGAGCGGAGAACGATAGAGCAGCAGGCAGGTCGAGTGCTCGCTGCCGCGGCCGATGCGGCCGCGCAACTGGTGCAGTTGCGCGAGCCCGAAGCGCTCGGCGTGCTCGATCACCATGACCGTCGCGGCCTGGACATCGACACCGACCTCGATCACGGTGGTGGCGACCAGGAGCTGGGTCTCGCCGGCCGAGAAACGCGCCATCGCGCGATCCTTCTCCGCGCCCTTCATGCGGCCGTGCACCAGGTCGACGCGGTCGCCGAAGTGCTGCTGGAGCTGCGCGAAGCGCTCCTCGGCGGCGGCAAGATCGCTGGTCTCGGAT
Source organism: Rhodoplanes serenus (assembly GCA_945893085.1). Classification (GTDB taxonomy): domain Bacteria; phylum Pseudomonadota; class Alphaproteobacteria; order Rhizobiales; family Xanthobacteraceae; genus Z2-YC6860. Next base: position 2,776 of record CAMDEB010000375.1, read on the forward strand.
TCCTCGACCAGCGGGCAGACCCAATAGACGCGATGGCCTTCGCCGATCGCGCGGCCGACGGCGCCCACGACCTCGTCGATGCGGCCGAGCGGCACCGCGCGGGTGTCGATCGGCTGCCGGCCGGCCGGCTTCTCGCGCAGCTCGGACACTTCCATGTCGCCGAAGAAGGTCAGCACCAAAGTGCGCGGGATCGGCGTCGCGGTGAGCACCAGCATGTCGACGGCCTCGCCCTTGCGGGCCAGCGCCAGCCGCTGGTGCACGCCGAAGCGGTGCTGCTCGTCGACGATGGCGAGCGCGAGATCGCGGAACGCGACCTCGTCTTGAAAAAGCGCGTGGGTGCCGACCACGAGATCGATGTCGCCGATCGCGAGCCGGTCAAGCGTTTCGCTGCGCTCGCGGCCACGGTCGCGCCCGGTGAGGATGGCGACGCGGATGCCGGCGGCCTCGGCGAGCGGCGCGATGGTGGCGAGATGCTGCCGCGCCAGGATTTCCGTCGGCGCCATCAGCGCGGCCTGCCGGCCGGCCTCGATCACGGTCGCGGCCGCGAGCAGCGCCACCACGGTTTTGCCGGAGCCGACGTCGCCCTGCAGCAGCCGCACCATGCGCTGCGGACGCGCGAGGTCAGTGACGATGTCGTCCACCGCGCGCCCCTGTGACGGCGTGAGCGAATAGGGCAGCGCCGCGATCACCTTCGCTCGGAGCATGCCTTCGCCCGAGCTGCCGCGGCCCGGCTGCCTGCGCTGATGCGCGCGCACCAGGGCGAGCGCGAGCTGGCCGGCGAGCAGTTCGTCGTAGGCGAGCCTGGTCCAGGCCGGGCTTTCCGGCCGCACGTCACTGAGTTCGGCCGGCCGATGCAGGTGTTGCAGCGCCTCGACGAAGGATGGGAAGTCCTGCTGCTTGAGCCACGCCTCGTCCTGCCACTCCGGCAGCATCGGAATTTTGGTGAGCGCGCCGTCGACGGCCTTGCGCACCTGATTGAGGCCGAGGCCCTCGGTGAGCGGATAGACCGGCTCGACCAACGGCAGCTTGGCGAGGTCTGCCTCCGACACCACGTGCTCGGGATGCACCATCTGCAGCGTGCCGTCGTAGCTTCCGGTGGTGCCCGACACGTAGCGCAGCTCGCCGACCGGCAGCAGCTTTTCCAGATAGTCCCTGCGCGCGCTGAAATAGGTCAGCACCAGATCGCCGGTCTCGTCGCTGGCGTAGATCTGGTAGGGCGCGCGCGGCCGGTGCGGCGGCGAGGGACGGTGGCGGTCGATCGTCACCGCAACCGTCGCCACGGTGCCGGGGATCACGTCGCGCAGCTTCGGCCGGGCGCGGCGGTCGACGGTTCCGGTCGGCAGATGAAACAACAGATCGAGCACGCGCGGCGGCGCGTCGTCCCGTCCGAGCAGGCGCGCAAACAGCTTCTCGACCTTCGGCCCGATCCCGGAAAGGGCCTTAAGCGAGGCGAACAGCGGATCGAGCAGGCTCGGGCGCATCGGGTCTGATTCAAGTCATGGCGCGGCGGCGATGCAAGCGGCGCGGAGTAGGACCTGCACAGTTCTTTGCGCTGCGCGGCTGACATCGGCCGGCAACGTCTCTATATAAAACCCGCGCCCGGCACCCGCCGGGCTTTTGGCGTTGCGCGCACGAGGGAAAAACAGCCGATGACCGGAAGCACGAGATCGAGCGAGGGCCTCGACGCGCGCCGCCGCCGGCTGCTGTTCCGCTCCTGGCATCGCGGCATCCGGGAGATGGACCTGATCATGGGCCGCTTCGCCGATGCCCATATCGCCGACCTCGCCGACGCCGAGCTCGACGATTACGAGAAGCTGATGGAGGAGCGCGACCACGACATGCTGGCGTGGGTCACCGGCACCGTCGCCGTGCCCGTGGAATGCGACACGGTGGTGTTCCGGCGGATGCGCGATTTCCACCTGCGGAATGGGCAATCGGCCTGA
>CAMDEB010000376.1 GCA_945893085.1 Rhodoplanes serenus
CAACTTCGGTGTAAACTGCCCCTGTTGCTTAAGGGGGCCTCCGATGATCATCACCAGACGAAATGCGCTCGGACTGGGCGCGGCACTTGCAGCCAGCAGCGCGTGGCCCGCCCGCGCGCAGGAATGGCCGACGCGCTCGCTCCGCATCCTGGTCGGGACCTCACCTGGCGGCAGTCCGGATATCGTCGGCCGGCTGCTCGCTGAGAAAATGGCTCCGCGGCTCGGCCAGTCGATCACCGTCGAGAACAACACCGGCGGCGGCGGCGGAATCGCCCTCAACATCGTGCAGCACTCGCCGCCCGACGGCACCAGTATGACACTGTTGACCGCCGGTTACGCCAGCGGGGCCGCGGTCGGGAAATTCCCGTTCGACGGCGACAACACGTTCGCATTCCTGACCATGGTTTGCTCATACCCGTTCGTGTTCTCGGTTCCCAAGGACTCCCCGATCAAGTCGTTCCCCGATATGATCGAGCGCGCGAGGGCCCATCCCGGCAAGATCAGCTATGTGATCACCTCGCTCGGCGCGGTCTATCACCTGCTCGGCACGTGGGTCGGCATGAAGGCCGGAGTGGAGATGCTGCCGATCTCCTATCGCGGCTCGACGCCGGCCGTCACCGACGTGCTCGCCGGACGCGTCGACGTGATGCTGGAGCCGGCGACCTCTGGCTTTCCGCGCATTCGCACGGGCCAGTTCCGTGTGCTGGCGGTGACCTCGCCCGACCGCTACCCGCTGATGCCCGACGCGCCGACCGTGGCCGAGACGCTGCCGGGCGTGCAATATATGTCGTGGCTCGGCATGGCGGCCGCCCCGCGCACGCCGCGGCCGATCGTGGACCGCCTCAACGCCGAGATCCATCGCGCGCTCGAGCTCCCGGACATCAAGCAGCGGCTCATGGAAGGCGGCAACGTCGCGGCGCCGACCACCCCGGAGGCGATGCGCCAGCAGATTGCGGACGAGGTCGCGAACTGGAAGCAGATCGTCGTCGCCAACAACATCAAGGTCGAGTGATCCCGCTGCGTATGGTCGCAGACCTGTGGTGCCTGCAACCGGTGGCTTGTGCCGGGGCGGGCAGGCCGCGTAACCTTGGGCCAGCCTGGCATAAACACTCCATAAAACCGCCCAGGATGTTCACCAGCGCCGGGGGACGAATCCGCCGGCTAGAGGGAGGAATGCCATGACGTTGCAAGTTAAAGCCATCGGGCTGGCCTTTGGCCTCGCAATCGCGCTCGCAGGTTCCGCATCTGCGGCCGACCTCAAGATGATGACCGGACCGCAGGGGGGCGCCTGGGTGCCGCTCGGCGGCCAGCTCAAGGACATGTGGGAGAAGGCGGTTCCTGGTACGAACGTGCAGTCGCTGCCCGGCGCCGGCATCGCCAACGTGCGCGGCATCGAGGAAAACAAGACCGACATCGGCTTCGGCAACTCGATCTCGACCGTGGATGCCATCGCCGGCAAGCCGCCGTTCAACAAGCCGCACAACAACGTGTGCAACATCGCCACGCTCTATCCGCAATACTTCCAGGTGGTGGTGCGCGCCGACTCCGGCATCAATTCGGTGAAGGACCTCAAGGGTAAGTCGATCGCCGCCCAGCCGCGCGGCAACACCGCGGAAGAGATCACCAAGCACATCATGCAGGTGAACGGACTGACCTACAACGACGCCAAGCTGAGCTTCGTGTCCTACACCGACGCGGTGGCGCAGGTTCAGGACGGTCACGCGCACGCCTTCACGCTTGGAACCACCATTCCGTCGGGCGCGGTGATGGACCTGGCATCCGCGCGCGACATCAAGCTGCTCGATCTGTCGGGCGATCTCGAAGCGATGCGCAAAATCAACCCGGGCTACACGCTCAACAACGTCCCGAAGGGCACCTATCCGAAGCAGGATAAAGACGTGCAAGTGATCGGATACGCGACGCACATCGTCGCGTCCTGCAAGCTGCCTGAGGCCACCGTGTACGGCATGACCAAGGCGATTGCAGCCAACACCCAGAACATGGCGAGCATCGTCAAGGATATCCGCGGCCTGACGCCGAAAGGCATGGCTGAGGATATCGGCGTGCCGTTCCATCCCGGCGCGGCCAAGTTCTACAAGGAAGCCGGACTCGCGGTGAAGACGCGCTAGATGCGATAGCTGAAGCCGGCGCGGGCGTTTACCGCGCCGGTTTGTTTTCTGTTGCGTCATACCCTCGGGGGAGGGAACGTCCGGGTGCCTAGGGTTCAGTTCAGTTACGAGCGATTGATGCATCTCGTCGTGACGGTCGTCGCCGTCGTGATGGTGCTCTATCACATGTGGATCATTCTGGTCGGGCCGTCGGAAGCGATCATCTTCCGCGGCACCCACCTGATGTTCGCGCTCGCACTTTGCTTCCTGATCTACGGCAGCAAAACCAATGTGATCAGGCCGATCCCGAACTTTATCGACTATGCGTGGCTGGCCGCCGGCATCGCGTCGGTGCTCTACCTGTTCGTCAATTACGAATACATCGTCACCCGCATCTACTACATCGACGATCTGTCCTGGGCCGACATGATCTTCGGGATCATCCTGGTCGTGACGGTGACCGAGGCGACGCGGCGCTGCGTCGACGTGGCGCTGCCGATCACCTCGATTGTGTTCCTGGCGTACGGGCTGTTCATCGCCAAGCTCGAGCCGGAGCGCTTGATCGATCAGCTCTACATGACGACGGAGGGAATCTTCGGCCAAGCGCTGGCGGTGTCGGCCTCATTCGTCATCATCTTCGTGGTGTTCGGCAGCTTCATGGAGAAGACCGGCGTCGGGCAATTGTTCATGGATTTTGCCATGGCATTGACCGGTCACACGGCAGGCGGACCCGGCAAGGTGTCGGTGGTGAGCTCCAGCCTGTTCGGGACCATCTCCGGCAGCGCCGTCGCCAACGTGATGGTCGATGGCCCGATCTCGATCCCGCTGATGAAGCGCTCCGGCTTCCCGGCGCACTTTGCGGCAGGCGTAGAGGCGACGGCGTCGACCGGTGGGCAGATCATGCCGCCGATCATGGGTGCGGCCGCCTTCGTGATGGCCGAGTTTCTGGCGGTGCCATACGGCCAGATCGTCATCTGGGCGGTGATCCCGGCGATCCTCTATTACGTCGCCTGCTTCGCGGCGGTGCATTTCGAGGCCAAGCGGCGCGGCATCCTCGGCGTACCGCGTTCGGAACTGCCGCGGCTGCGCATCGTCATGGCGGAGCGGGGGCACCTGTTTCTGCCGATCATCATTCTGCTCGTGGTCATGTATTCCGGCTACAGCGCGCCGCTGGCGGCGCTTGCCGGCACGCTCGCGTGCTTCCCGGTGGCGGCGCTGCGCAAATCCACGCGCGTCAACGTCAGGTGGCAAAACGTCGTCGACGCGATGGTCGAGGGCGCCAAGAATTCGCTCGCCGTAGCCCTCGCCTGCGCGTCGGCGGGCATCATGATCGGCGTGGTAACGCTCTCGGGGCTGGGCATCGTCTTCACGCAATGGGTCGTGGGATTGTCGCAGGACTACCTGTTCATCGCGCTGGTCATGACCATGCTGGCGGCGATCGTGCTCGGCACCGGGTTGCCGACGACGCCGTCCTATATCCTCCTCACCGCGCTCCTGATCCCCGCGATCATGAAGCTTGGTGTGATCGAGCCGGCGGCTCACATGTTCGCTTTCTACTTCGCCGTTCTCTCCGCGATCACGCCGCCGGTCGCGCTCGCGGTGTTCGCGGCTGCAGGACTGGCGAAAGCGGATATGTGGGATTCCGGATGGGCCGCGATGAAGATCGGCGCGGCGGGCTTCATCGTGCCGTTCATGTTCGTCTATCAGCCGGCCCTGCTGATGATCGGCACCTGGCCGGAGATCATCCAGGCGTTCATCACCTCATCGATCGGGATTGCGCTGTTCGCGGGCGGGCTGCACGGCTATTTCGTCACCCGGGCCTCGATGTGGCAGCGGGCATTGCTGGTTGCTGCAGGTGGATGCTTGGTGTTCCCGGGCGTGTGGAACGATCTCGCCGGCGTGGCGTTGGCCGGATTCGTGATTGCCGTTCAGGTGATCGAGCGGCGCAAGGAGCTTGCGGTAGCCAAACACGAGCCGGTCAAGCCCACTCCGTAAACACGCCGTAAACGGCAGCGCGGCGGTGTGGGCCGCCCACGGCCTCCACTCCCTAAGTCGAATCCCATGCGCCTTTCGCTTGCCGTTGCCGGTGGGTAATGTCGCGCCGGGCAAAGGGAGTGAAATGCAATGAAATTCGGCAATCGTCTCGGCTTGGTGGCAGTCCTGCTGTCGGGCCTTTCGCTGATGGGGATCAGCAACGTGAAGGCCAACCCGGGCAAGGTCAATCTGGCGTCGTCCGGCAATGGCACATCGGTGCATCTTTCCGGCGAGCTGTTCATGACCATGACCGGCGCGAAGATGACGCACGTGCCGTATCGCGGCTCGGCGCCGGCGCTCACCGATCTGCTCGGCGGTCAGGTGCATGTCATTTTCGACAACATGCCGTCGGTGCTGCAGCACATCAAAGGTGGCAAGCTGCGCGCGCTCGCGGTGACGACGGAGAAGCGGTCTGATCAGCTTCCCGACGTTCCGACGCTCGACGAGACCGTGAAGGGCTACGAGGCGAGCGCCTGGTTCGGCATGGGCGCCCCGGCCAAGACGCCGCCCGAGGTGATCGCGGTGCTCAACAAGGCGATGAACGAGGCGCTGGCCGATCCCAAG
>CAMDEB010000377.1 GCA_945893085.1 Rhodoplanes serenus
CGACGAAGGTCGCGGCGGCGCGGATCACCTGCTCTTCCTCGCCCTCGGCGAACACCACGCGTTTCGGAGAACGCCGCAGGCGGTCGAACACCCGCTGCAGCACGCCGGCCACCGGGTCGCGCCGGCTGCGCAGGCTCTGGCGGTAGGCGTCCATGTCGGTGATCGGCTTGCGGGCGACGCCGGTGTCCATCGCCGCCTGGGCGACCGCCGGCGGCACGTGCGAGATCAGCCGCGGGTCGAACGGCACCGGGATGATGTATTCGGGTCCGAACTTCGGCCGCGTGCCGTAGGCGGCGGCGACCTCGTCGGGGACGTCCTCGCGCGCCAAGTCGGCGAGCGCGCGCGCTGCGGCGATCTTCATTTCCATATTGATGGTGGTGGCGCGCACGTCGAGCGCACCGCGGAAGATGTAGGGGAACCCGAGCACGTTGTTGACCTGGTTCGGATAGTCCGATCGGCCCGTCGCCATGATGGCGTCGTCGCGCACCTCGGCCACCTCTTCGGCGGTGATTTCCGGATCCGGATTGGCCATCGCGAAGATGATCGGCTTCGGCGCCATCGAGGCGACCATGTCCTTGGTCACCGCGCCCTTCGCCGACAGGCCGTAGAACACGTCGGCGCCCTTCATCGCGTCGGCGAGGGTGCGCGCCGAGGTCTTCACCGCATAGGCCGACTTCCACTGGTTCATGCCTTCGGTGCGGCCTTCGTAGATCACGCCCTTGGTGTCGCAGAGGATCAGGTTCTCCGGCCGGAAACCGATCGAACGCAGCAATTCAAGGCACGCGATGCCGGCGGCGCCGGCACCGTTGCAGACGATCTTGGTGTCTTCCATCTTGCGCCCGGTGAGATCGAGCGAGTTGAGCAGGCCGGCGGTGGCGATGATCGCGGTGCCGTGCTGATCGTCGTGGAACACCGGGATGTCCATCAGCTCGCGCAGCCGCTGCTCGATGATGAAGCACTCCGGCGCCTTGATGTCCTCGAGATTGATGCCGCCCCAGCCGGCGCCGAGCAGCTTGACGCAATTGATGATCTCGTCGGGGTCCTCGGAGGACACGCAAAGATCGATGGAATCGATGTCGGCAAAGCGCTTGAACAGCACCGCCTTGCCTTCCATCACCGGCTTCGCCGCGAGTGCGCCGCGGTTGCCGAGCCCCAGGATGGCGGTGCCGTTGGTGATGACGGCGACGAAATTGCCCTTCACCGTGTAGTCGTAGGCTTTGTCCGGATCCGCGGCGATCGCGAGCACCGGCACCGCGACGCCAGGCGAATAGGCCAGCGACAGATCGCGCTGCGTCGCCATCGGCTTGGTGGCCACGACTTCGAGCTTGCCGGGCCGGCCCCGGCTGTGAAAGTCCAGCGCCTCCTGATCGGTGAAGGTCGGCCGGTTTCCGCTGGATTTCTTCGCCATTTCAACTCCGTACCCCCCGGCCGTGCGGCCGGAACCTGCGACGTTAGCGGAACCGCATGCGACTGCTCAAGGGAGCCTCGTCACTCGCCGGACCGCGGCCAAATTTTACCGCAGCGCAACGATTGAACCCGCAGGCGGGGCGGAGTAAGCGGTGCGTCGGGGGCTGCCCGCGGAAAGCGACGACATGATCCGGTTTGTACTGCGTTTCATCGGCCTGCTGATGCTGGCGCTGGCATTCATCTTCGTCATTTACGACGGCATGAAGTCGATTGCGGACCGGACGTTCTATTCGACGACGATCGGCCAGTTCTGGGCCGACATCCACACCACGAGCCTGCAATCGGTTCAGGCGACCGTCGAGAGGCGCGTCGCGGCCGAGCTGTGGCAATTCGTCATCCAGCCGGTGCTCGACCAGCCGGCGGCCGCCGTGTTCGGCATTCTCGGTGTGGTGCTGATCCTGCTCGGACGCCGAAAACGGCCGCTCATCGGCTACGGGCGCGACTGATTGCGCGCCGCTCGCCCGGCGGCGGCGCGGCCCCCTCCCAGTCCAATTGTCATCGGCAGGATTTTCACCGGGGTCGGGTGGGGTTGCGGGGGCGCCCGCCGCACCGCGCGCGCCCTCCGAACACTCGCCTCACCCATCAGTCCACTAAGAAAAGGCCGGCAGAGTGGTCAATGTCATGGTCAGGAACAAGCCGGAGGTGAGCACCGCACCCAGGATCCAGCCGTAACCGCCTCTGGCGCAGTACTCGTAGTAGGCGACGAGCCCGACGACCCCTATCCCTGAAACGATGGCCATGGATTGTCCCAGCATGTCTCGTCCCCTTTGGCCCTCTGGCCGTTTGCTGATGGGGACATGCTGGACCCGGACGGTATCGGAGCGATGTCGCGCCTGGGCTGATTTGTACCGTTCGTATCGATGGTCTCACTTTTCCGCTTGTGCAGGCGTTCTTTGAGGAAGCGATCCGACGCGGCCAGGCCTGGAAAGGTAGACGGACGAGCGGGACCGGGCGGCCGCGATACCGACGATACAAAATCGAGGCGGCGCGAAATCCCGGCGATACAATGGCCGACCAAGATCGGAAGTTCACAGGGTTCGCCAGTACCAGATTCGTGCGCCGCCGTTCCACCAAAACCACCTCGCGCCGGTCGCCGCGCGCCAAAGCGGCAATCACCAAAAGCAAGAAAAGCGGGCGCAAACCGCCGACCGCCAAGGCCGTCGCGGCGGCGCAACGCGATGTCAAGCGCATCCGCGAGGTGATGCAGACGGTGCTCGACAACATGAACGAAGGCGTCATGTTGTTCGACAAGAATTTCCGCGTCCGGTTCGTCAACCGGCAACTCATGGAATTCCACGAGTTGCCCGTGGAGGTGGCTCATCCGGGCGCCTCCGACACCGACATCCTGTACTTCATGGCCGCGCGCGGCGATTACGGTCCTGACACCGATATAGACCGCGTCGTCGAGGAACGTATCGCGCTGATGCGCAAGCCGGGCGGCAACCGCTACGAGCGGCGCACCGCAAGCGGCCGCGACGTCGAGTTCAGCTTCAACCTGCTGGCTGACGGCGGACTGCTTGCGGTCGGTCGTGACGTGACGGAGGTGAAGCAGCGCGAGGGCGCTCTTCGGACTGCGGCCGACGTTCTCAAGATGATCAGCAGCTCGAAGTTCGACTTGCAGACCGTGCTCGATACGCTGGTCGAATCCGCGGTGCGGCTATGCGGCGCTGACGGCGCCAACATATTTCGGCGCGAGGGCGAGACCTACCGCGTGTCCGCCACCTACGGTTATTCGCCCGAGCTCAGCGACTTCATGCGGCGCCAGCAGATCACGCCGACCCGAAATACACTGACCGGAAGAACGGTGCTCGAACGCACCATCGCGCACATTCCCGATATTTTCGAAGACCCGCAATACACTTGGACTGGGCCGCAGAAGTTCGGCGAATACCGCACCATGCTGGGCGTCCCACTGTTGCGAGACGGTACGCCCATCGGCTTGATCGGGCTGACCAGGGTGAAGCCACAGCCGTTCACCGCTGCACAGATAGAATTGATCGCGACATTTGCCGACCAGGCGTTGATCGCGATTGAAACCCTGCGTTTGTTCAATGAGGTGGAGGAGCGCACCGCCGCCGCCGAGATTGCGCGCGCCGAAGCCGAGGCCGCAACCCAGGCCAAATCGACCTTCCTCGCCACCATGAGCCACGAGATCCGCACGCCCATGAACGGCGTGCTCGGCATGATGGAGGTGCTGGAGCGACAAGGTCTCGACCCGGCGCAACAGCGCACCGTGTCGACGATGCGCGATTCGGCGCAGTCGCTGCTGCGCATCATCGACGATCTGCTCGACTTCTCGAAGATCGAGGCCGGGCGGCTGGAGCTCGAGGCCGCCGCGTTCTCCCTGTCCGGGCTGATCGAAGGTGTGATCGGCACCTTCGGCGCGCAGGCCGCCGACAAGCGGCTCTCGCTCCAGTTCGAGATCGCCGCCGGCTCGGACGACGTGCTGATCGGCGATCCGACGCGGGTCCGCCAAATCCTATTCAACCTTCTGGGCAATGCACTGAAGTTCACGCAGCGCGGCAGCGTCGGGGTGCGCGCCGGGACGGTGCCGCTCGGCGAGGGACGCAGCCGGGTCACGCTGGCGGTGAGCGACACCGGCATCGGGCTCGACCACGAGCAACGAGACCGCCTGTTCCGGCCGTTCGCGCAGGCCGATTCGTCGACCACGCGGCGCTTTGGCGGCACCGGTCTCGGACTTTCCATCGTGCGCCGGCTGGCGGAGTTGATGGACGGCGACGTGGCGGTCGAGAGTGCGCCCGGCGTTGGTTCGACCTTCACGGTCAGATTGGTGCTGCAGTCAGCGCCGGCCGACTCTGCGTTCAAGACCCGCCCGCTGCCGGGGTCCGGCCGGGCAGCGCTGCCGGACGGCCGAGGCGCGCGAGCTCTCGTGGTCGACGATCACCCGGTGAACCGTGAGGTGCTGGTGCGCCAGCTCGATCTCCTGGGCATCGCCAGCGACACCGCCGCCGACGGCATAGAGGCGCTAGCGGCCTGGGCGCCAGGCCGCTACGTCGCCGTGCTGGCCGACGTCCACATGCCTCGCATGGACGGCCACGAGCTGACGCGGCGCATCCGCATGGCCGAAGCGCAGTCCAGCGCCGGCCGCACGCCGGTCGTCGCCGTCACCGCCAACGTGATGAAGGGCGAGGAGGAGCATTGTCTCGCTGCCGGCATGGACGCGTATCTGGCAAAGCCGGTCAACATCGACCGGCTGCAGGCCA
>CAMDEB010000378.1 GCA_945893085.1 Rhodoplanes serenus
TATCTTCAAGCCCGGCAAGGTCGGCATCGTGTCGCGCTCCGGCACGCTGACCTACGAGGCGGTGTTCCAGACCTCGCGCGAGGGCCTCGGCCAGACCACGGCGCTCGGCATCGGCGGCGATCCGGTCAAGGGCCTGGATTTCATCGAAGGGCTGGAGATGTTCCTGGCCGACGGCGAAACCCAGGCAATCGTCATGATCGGCGAGATCGGCGGTTCGTCGGAGGAGGACGCCTCGCAATTCCTCAAGGACGAGGCCAAGCGCGGGCGCAAGAAGCCGATGGTGGGCTTCATCGCCGGCCGCACCGCCCCGCCGGGCCGCCGCATGGGTCACGCCGGAGCGATCATTTCGGGCGGCAAGGGCGACGCTGAGTCCAAAATTGCAGCAATGGAATCCGCAGGAATCAAGGTATCACCATCCCCGGCTCGGATTGGGAAGACGCTGGTTGAACTACTGAAATCCTGATTCAGTTGTTAGACCTTTTGTAGCCTTTCAGACGACATAGATCTGAGTCATAGATCGAACCGTGGCGGTCGCGGGCTCTCTTGCCTATGCGCCGTCAACCCGGGGCAGGTGCCCCGTTGAAGGATTGATTGATGTCTCGCCAAGACGCGAATGCGGCTTTCGCCCGCACGTCCTTTCTGTATGGCGGCAACGCCGCCTATATCGAGGACCTCCACGCCCGCTACGAATCCAATCCGGCGTCGGTCGATGCCGAATGGCAGGCGTTCTTCCAGAATCTGAAAGACGATTCCGGCGCCGTCGCGCAGAACGCGAGCGGCCCGTCATGGAAGAAGCCGACGCTTCCCCACGCCGACGGAGAGTTGCTCGCGGCGCTGACCGGCGACTGGAGCGCGATCGAGAAATCGGTCGGCGAAAAGGTCAAGGCCAAGGCGCAGACCAAGGGCGTCGAGATCTCCGATGCCGACGTGCAGCAGGCGACGCGCGATTCGATCCACGCGCTGATGCTGATCCGCGCCTACCGCATGCGCGGCCATTTCCACGCCAACCTCGATCCGCTCGGGCTCGAGCCGGAGAAGAACGAGGAGGAACTCGATCCGAAGCACTACGGCTTCACCGAAGCCGGCTACGACCGCAAGATCTTTCTCGACAAGGTGCTCGGCCTCGAGTTCGCGACGCTGCGCGAGATCATCGCCATCCTCCAGCGCACCTATTGCCAGACGCTCGGCGTCGAGTTCATGCACATCTCCGATCCGGCCCAGAAAGCCTGGATGCAGGAGCGCATCGAAGGCCGCGACAAGGAGATCACTTTCACCCGCGAGGGCAAGCGCGCGATCCTCAACAAGCTGGTCGAGTCCGAGGGCTTCGAGAAATTCTGCGACCTGAAATTCACCGGCACCAAACGGTTCGGTCTCGACGGCGCGGAATCGATGATCCCGGCGCTGGAGCAGATCATCAAGCGCGGCGGCGCGCTCGGCGTCAAAGAGATCGTCATCGGCATGGCGCACCGCGGCCGCATGAACGTGCTGGCGCAGGTGATGGGCAAGCCGCACCGCGCGATCTTCCACGAGTTCAAGGGCGGCTCGGCGTCACCGGACGAGATCGAAGGCTCCGGCGACGTGAAGTATCACCTCGGCGCCTCGTCGGATCGCGAGTTCGACAACAACCAGGTGCATCTGTCGCTGACCGCGAACCCCTCGCATCTCGAGATCGTCAATCCGGTGGTGCTCGGCAAGGTGCGCGCCAAGCAGGACCAGCACGGCGCGACCCGCGAAGACCGCACCATGGTGATGCCGCTGCTGATCTCAGGCGACGCGGCGTTCGCCGGCCAGGGCGTGATCGCCGAATGCTTCGGCCTGTCCGGCCTGCGCGGCCATCGCACCGGCGGCTCGGTGCATTTCATCGTCAACAACCAGATCGGCTTCACCACCTATCCGCGCTACTCGCGCTCGTCGCCGTATCCCTCCGACGTCGCCAAGATGATCGACGCGCCGATCTTCCACGCCAACGGCGACGATCCGGAGGCGGTGGTCTACGCGGCCAAGGTCGCGACCGAGTTCCGGCAGAAATTCCAGACGCCGGTCGTGGTCGACATGTTCTGCTACCGGCGGCACGGCCACAACGAGGGCGACGAGCCGGCGTTCACCCAGCCGCTGATGTACAAGAAGATCCGCTCGCATCCGACGACGCTGGAGATCTACGCCAAGAAATTGGTGGCCCAGGGCGTCGTCACCGAGGGCGAAGTCGAAAAGATGCGGGCCGACTGGCGCGCCCGGCTCGACGCCGAGCAGGAGGCGAGCCAGGGCTACAAGCCGAACAACGCCGATTGGCTCGACGGCCGCTGGTCCGGCATGAAGCCCGCGGGCGCGGGCGACGATCCGCGCCGCGGCAACACCGGCGTTCCGGTCGAGACGCTGAAGGACATCGGCAAGAAGCTCACCGCGGTACCGGAAGGCTTCCAGGTCCACCGCACCATCCAGCGCTTCCTCGATGCGCGGTCGAAGGCGATCGAGACCGGCGAGGGCATCGACTGGGCTACGGCTGAGGCGCTGGCGTTCGGTTCGCTGCTGCTCGACGGCCACCCGGTGCGGCTCTCCGGCCAGGACAGCGAGCGCGGCACGTTCTCCAATCGGCATTCGGTGCTGATCAACCAGGAGAACGAGGACCGGCACACGCCGCTCAACTATCTGGCGGACAAGCAGGGCCGCTTCGAGGTCATCAACTCGATGCTGTCGGAGGAGGCGGTGCTCGGTTTCGAGTACGGCTATTCGCTGGCCGAGCCGAACGCGCTCACGCTCTGGGAGGCGCAGTTCGGCGACTTCGCCAACGGCGCGCAGGTGGTGTTCGACCAGTTCATCTCCTCGGGCGAGCGCAAGTGGCTGCGCATGTCGGGGCTGGTGTGCCTGTTGCCGCACGGCTACGAGGGCCAGGGGCCGGAGCATTCCTCGGCGCGGCTCGAGCGGTTCCTGCAGATGTGCGCCGAGGACAACATGCAGGTCGCCAACATCACGACGCCGGCGAACTACTTCCACGCGCTGCGCCGCCAGCTCAAGCGCGAAATCAGAAAGCCGCTGATCCTGATGACGCCGAAGTCGCTGCTGCGCCACAAGCGCGCGACCTCCCGCTTCGACGAGATGGCAACCGGCACCTCGTTCCACCGCTTGCTGTGGGACGACGCGCAGCTTCTCTCCGGCGAGAAGATCCAGCTCGTGCCCGACGACAAGATTCGCCGCGTGGTGCTGTGCTCCGGCAAGGTCTATTACGATCTCTACGAGGAGCGCGAGAAGCGCGGCGTCAACGACGTCTATCTGCTGCGGGTCGAGCAGCTCTATCCGTTCCCGACCAAGGCGCTGGTCACCGAGCTGTCGCGCTTCAAGCAGGCGGAGGTCGTCTGGTGCCAGGAGGAGCCGCGCAACATGGGCGCGTGGCACTTCGTCGAGCACTATCTCGAATGGGTCCTCAATCAGATCGAGGCGAAGCAGCGGCGGCCGCGCTACGCCACGCGCCCGGCCTCGGCGTCGACCGCGGTCGGACAGATGTCGAAGCATCTCGCGCAGCTCAAGCAATTGATGGACGAGGCGCTGGGATAGTCAGAGTGCCGTCATGCCCGGCCTTGTGCCGGGCATCCACGCCTTGGCGGCAATTCAGGAAGGCGTGGATGGCCGGGACAAGCCCGGCCATGACGTGGAGAGATCAAGGGATTCGTCATGGCTGAAATCCGCGTTCCCACCCTTGGCGAGTCGGTCACCGAAGCGACCATCGGCAAATGGTTCAAGAAGCCCGGCGAGGCGGTCGCGGTCGACGAGCCGCTGGTCGAGCTCGAAACCGACAAGGTGACGATCGAGGTGCCGGCGCCAGCTGCGGGCGTGCTCTCCGACATCGCGGCCAAGGACGGCGAGACCGTCGCGGTCGGGGCGCTGCTTGGCCAGATCAAGGAGGGCGCAGGCACCGCCGCCGCGCCCAGCAAGTCATCGCCGGCGCCGACCGGCCGTCCGGACCAGAAGACCGAGACCACCGCGCCGATTGATGCCGCGGATGAAGAGACCAAGCTGCGCGTGCCGCCGAAGGCCGATGCCGAGCCCAAGAGTAAGAGCGACATGCCGCTCGCGCCGTCGGTGCGCAAGCTCTCCGCCGAGAGCGCCGTCGACGCCGGCACCGTGTCCGGCTCCGGCAAGGACGGCCGCGTCACCAAGGGCGACATGATGGCGGCAATCGAACGCGCCGCTGCGGCGCCGATCCCGGTGGCGCAGACCGCGGCCGCGCTCCAGGCCCGCGCACCGTCGGTCGCCGACGACGCGGCGCGCGAGGAGCGCGTGAAGATGACGCGGCTGCGCCAGACCATCGCGCGGCGGCTGAAGGACGCACAGAACACCGCCGCCATGCTCACGACCTTCAATGAGGTCGACATGAGCGCGGTGATGAACCTGCGCAACCAGTACAAGGAGCTGTTCGAGAAGAAGCACGGCGCCAAGCTCGGCTTCATGGGCCTGTTCGTGCGGGCCTGCGTGCAGGCGCTCAAGGAAATCCCCGCGGTCAATGCCGAGATCGACGGGGGCGACCTGATCTACAAGAACTACTATCACATCGGCATCGCGGTCGGCACCGAGAAGGGCCTGGTGGTGCCGGTGGTTCGCGACGCCGACACGCTGTCGCTGTCGCAGATCGAAAAGACCATCTCCGACTTCGGCCGGCGCGCCCGCGATGGCGCGCTCAAGATC
>CAMDEB010000379.1 GCA_945893085.1 Rhodoplanes serenus
CGGCCGGCCTCGATCGATTCCACCAGCAGTCCAAGATACTGCACCCACGGCGCAACCACGTCGGTCATCAGGCGGCCGGCCGCCTGGATGCCGAAGACACTCTCGACTGCTTCCAGCCGCCGCGCTTCCAACGCCATGTGTTCGCCTCCAATGGCATCCGGCGCGTGCGCAGATACATTTTCGCGCGAATCACATCGACAACGTTAGGAGGCGGCGGCCCGGATCGCCAGCATTGGCGCCGGTCCCGGGCGTGGTAAATCTGTGGTCAATTTGCCCCAAGCGGGGAAATCCTGTGGTAAAGTCGGGTCGTGCCAAATCGGCATGCAGTATGGGTTCGCGTCGCGGAGGAGTTGCCATGAACGGCGCCTGTCGGGGTCTGGGTTTCGCAATCGTGGCGGCGCTGATCGCCGCCGCGTTGAGCGCGCCGGCCAGCGCCGCGGGATGGCTGGAAAAAAATTTTTATCTCTCCGGCCCGCGCTACGACGCCGTGCTGCCGCCCTGCGACGCACCCTCCGCGCTTGGCACCATCCAGTCGCGGTTCTCGACCAAGGAGAGCCGGTTCTGGAACTCTGATCTCCAGATCGTCGGCTTCGACCACATCCGCCAGACCGCGTTCCGCCCGTGGGCCGAGAACACCATTCCCCGCCGGTTCTGCAGCGGGCGCGCGCTCACCTCCGATGGCCGCTGGCGCACCGTGCACTATTCGATCGTCGAGGACGGCGGCATGATCGGCTGGACCTGGGGCGTGCAATGGTGCGTGGTCGGGGTCGATCGCAACTGGGCCTACAACCCACGCTGCAAGATGGCGCAGCCCTGATCCGTTCGGGCGTGCGTGCGGGTGGAAAAGGCGGATAACCGCCGCTGATCTGGTTTCATTTCCATTTTGTTCTTGAATTGTTCTGAAACTCCCGATACGGTTCCATCATCAGTCCTGTGGTGTGGGGGGCGTCCGATGGTCGGTATGGTGATCCGTTCGGCGGCATTCGCCGTCTTTTTCCTGGCTGTCGCATGGAGCGCCGCACCGGCGCAGGACCGGCGGCAAGAACCACGTCAAGAAACACGTCAAGAATCGCGACAAGAAACGCGGCAGCACCAGCCGGGCCAATTCGATTTCTACGTGCTCGCGCTGTCGTGGTCGCCGTCGTTCTGCCAGGCGACCGCGGAACGCGGTCGCGAGTCCGCGGAGCAATGCGGCGGACGGCCCTTCTCTTTCGTCGTCCACGGCCTGTGGCCGCAATACGAACGCGGCTTCCCGCGCAACTGCCAGGTGCCGGCGCCACGGCTCAACCGCGAGATCATGACCTCGATGCTCGACCTGATGCCGGCGCCGCGGCTCGTCTACCACGAGTGGGACCAGCACGGCACCTGCACGGGGCTGTCCGGGCAGGCCTATTTCGATCTGGTGCGCCGGGCGCGCACGGCGGTCACGATTCCCGACAGCTATTCCGCGCTCAAGAGTCCGATCACGGTCAATCCCGACGAGGTCGAGGAGGCTTTCGTCAAAGCCAATCCCGGGCTGACGCGCAGCGGCATCGCCGTCACCTGCGACAGCACGCGGCTGAGCGAGGTCCGCATCTGCATGAGCAAGGACTTGCGCTTCCGCGACTGCGCCGAGGTCGACCGCCGCGCCTGCCGGCGCGACAAGCTGGTGATGCCGCCGATGCGCGGCGGCTGAGCGCGGCGGGATTTCGCCCGCTCGGCCTCAGAGGCGATCGAGCATCGACTGCATGCTGCGGCTGTAGCCATCGAGGTAGCGCATCGAGCGCGCGTCATCGAGCAGGACGAGCGCGCGGCGGCCCTCGCGGGCGGCAGCATTGACCTCGCCGTGGAAGCTTCGCAGCGTTCGATCGAATGCGGCGGGGCGATAGCCGTCGAAGCCCGGATGGCCGCAGGCGTAGATCAGCGCCACGATCGCGAGGCTTCGTCCCATCACCGATTTCCCTCCGGCGTGTACACTCTGTCCGAAAACGGCCGCGGTCCCAAGCGCCGACCGGCCTTACCGTTAATGGGCGCGAGCCTGCGATGAACTATCGCCACGCCTACCACGCCGGAAACTTCGCCGACGTCGTCAAGCACACGGTGCTCTGCCGCGTGCTCACGCATCTGCGTGAGAAGCCTGCCGCCTTCCGGGTGATCGACACCCACGCCGGCGCAGGCGTCTACGATCTCGCCGCACCGGAGGCCGGCAAGACCGGCGAATGGCGCAACGGCATCGGTCGGCTCACCGATGCCAGTCTCGCCCCCGAGCACCGCACGCTGCTTGCCCCCTATCTCGACGCCGTCGCAGCCCGCAATCCGTCCGGCCGGCTCACCACCTATCCCGGCTCGCCGGCGCTCGCCCACGCGCTGCTGCGATCGCAGGACCGCCTGATCGCCTGCGAGCTCGAGCCGCAAGCTGCGGCGGCGCTCACCCATGAGCTGCGCGGCGATGCGCGCGCCAAGGCGCTCGCACTCGACGGCTGGATCGCGCTTTCGGCCAACGTGCCGCCGAAGGAGCGGCGCGGCCTGGTGCTGATCGATCCGCCGTTCGAGCAGCCGGACGAATTCTCCCGCCTGGCCCAGGCTCTTGCCTCAGCGCACCGCAAATGGCCGACCGGCATCTATCTGCTGTGGTACCCGATCAAGGACGCAGCCGAAGTTGCAGCTTTCACCCGCAAGCTCGCGCGGCTCGGCATCGCCAAGATGCTGCGTGTGGAATTGATCGTCGCATCTGCAACCGGTTCACCGCGTCTGCGCGGTACCGGACTGATCGCGGTCAATCCACCGTGGCGGTTGCACGGCGAACTCGATGCACTGCTCCCCGCGCTCGCGTCCGTTCTCTCGCACGACGGCAAAGCCAGACTGACTCTGGACTGGCTCACGGGCGAAACGTCGCGGTGATACACTTCGCCTCTTTCCATGCAGGTGGCATTGTGTCTACGCTAGCGATGCTGGCTTAGACGTTCCGCCTCCTTTGGGGGGATTTGGCGGAGTGACTGAGGCCTCTCGGGGCTGACGCTTTCTCCGAATGTGAATGTCCGGCCGAGCCGCCGTCCGTGGGGGTCGGTGGCGAAGCATGTTCGGGGAGAGGAGTTTTCCCGATGGCAATGAGCGGCACCGTCAAGTTCTTCAATGGCGAGCGCGGCTACGGGTTCATCAAGCCGGATGACGGCGGGCGTGATGTGTTCGTCCACATCACCGCTGTCGAGACGGCCGGTCTGAAGGCGCTGAACGAGGGACAGCGCATTCAGTTCGAGGTCGAGCCCGACAAGAAGGGCAAGGGCCCGAAAGCGGTGAATCTGATCATCACCGGCTGACGCGGCAGATTTTCTGGGGGGCCTGGGCGGACGTTTCCGCTTCTCCGCCGGGTTGCGATGTGCGAAATAACCGTGGCCGCACGCGGCCCCGCAGATCGTATTTTTTCGAGTCAAATCATCCCAGAGTTTTGCACGCCCATGATGATCCTTCGTTCCTCGCCGCCTTCGCCGTTCGGCCGCAAGGTCAATATCGCAGCCGCCATTCTCGGCCTCGCCGGCGACATCACCATCGAAAAAGCCGACACCACCGACGCCACGGATTCGGTGCGCATCCAGAATCCAGTCGGCAAGATTCCGGTTCTGATCCTGGAAGACGGCTCGACGCTGTTCGATTCCCGCGTGATCCTGGAGTATCTCGATCATCGTGCCGGAGGCGGCAAGATCATCCCGCGCGAATCGAAGCCGCGCTTCGCCGCGCTGCGGCTGCAGGCGGTGTGCGACGGCGCGCTCGACGCCTCGATCCTGCAGGTCTACGAGGGCCGCTGGCGGCCGCCCGAGCACCACGTGCAGAAGTGGGTCGACTATCAGGCCGAAAAAATCGCGCGCGCGCTCGCCGCGGTCGAAGCCGATGTGCCACCGCTCGACCCGATCCCGAGCGTCGGGCAGATCACGCTGGCCTGCATGCTCGGTTATCGCGACCTTCGCTTCCATGGCGCGTGGCGCGCCGACCACCCGAAGCTGGTTGCCTGGCTCGACCGCTTCGCCGCGCAGGTGCCGGCCTTCGCCGCGACCAAGGTCGCGGCGTAAACAACTCAGCCATTCGACGACAGCGCTGGCGCGTGCCCCTGCGTTCGGGGCACGATGTCGCCATGCCTCCAACCGACGTGCATCGGCATGCCCTCGTTTCGTGACGCGCTCGCCGGGCCGTGGCGCGCCGTCCCGGTGCTCGGCGTCACCCAGATCATCGCCTGGGGCACGATCTTCTACTCGCCGGTGCTGACCATGCCGCTGATCGCGGCGGAGCGCGGCTGGTCGCTGTCGTTTGCCATGGGCGGCTTCTCGCTGTGCCTGCTGGTGGCGGGCCTCGCCTCGCCGTTCGTCGGCTCGGCCATCGACCGCCACGGCGGCCACGTCGTGATGACCATTGGCTCGCTGATCAGCGCGCTCGGGCTCGTCACCCTGGTCCATGCCGAGCACCCCATAGCCTATCTCGCGGTGTGGATGCTGCTCGGCCTCGGCCTCGCCGCCTCGCTCTACGACGCCGCGTTCGCGACGCTCGGACGGATCTTCGGCGCGGCCGCGCGCCGGCCGATCACCGTGCTCACCCTGGCCGGCGGATTTGCCTCGACCGCCGGCTGGCCGGCGACCCATCTCCTGATCGGCGCGGTCGGCTGGCAGGGCGCCTATCTGGTCTATGCGGCGCTGCTCGTCTT
>CAMDEB010000380.1 GCA_945893085.1 Rhodoplanes serenus
CCTGAAGGCCGGCGGCGCGGTGATCGACCTGAAATATCGCGGCCGCAAGACCAAGCTGCCGCCGGTCGTGGCGCTGCTCGATATCTCGGGCTCGATGAGCCAGTACACAAGGCTGTTCCTGCACTTCCTCCACGCCATGGCCGGCGAGCGGAAGCGCGTCTCGACGTTCCTGTTCGGCACGCGGCTGACCAACGTCACCCGCGCGCTCAAGGAGAAGGATCCCGACGAGGCATTGGCGGCCTGCTCGGCCAGCGTGCTCGACTGGTCGGGCGGCACCCGCATTGCCACGTCGCTTGCCGCCTTCAACAAGCTTTGGGCGCGCCGGGTGCTGACCCAGGGCGCGGTGGTTCTGCTGTTCACCGACGGGCTGGAGCGCGACCCCGACGAGCGGCTGGGCTTCGAGATCGACCGGCTGCACCGGTCGTGCCGGCGGCTGATCTGGCTCAACCCGCTGCTGCGGTTCGACGGCTTCGAGGCCAAGGCCCGCGGCATCAAGGTCATGCTGCCGCATGTTGACGAATTGCGCGCGATACACAACTTGGAGTCCATGCAGGAGCTTTGCCGCGCGCTGTCGGCCAAAGGCGGTCGCGAGACCGATCCGAAACTGTGGCTGCGACGGGTGGCGTAACTATATGTTCTGTCATGGCCGGGCTTGACCCGGCCATCCACGTCTTCCCTTGTAGCCAAGACGTGGATGCCCGGCACAAGGCCGGGCATGACGAATGTCGATGGAGATGCACCATGCTGGCACGCGACGAGGACATCCTCAAAGCCGCCGAGGACTGGCGGAAGGCCGGACGCGGGGTCGCGCTCGCGACCGTGGTCGAGACCTGGGGCTCGGCGCCGCGGCCGGTCGGCTCGAACCTGGTGATCGACGACCAGGGCAATTTCCTGGGCTCGGTCTCGGGCGGCTGCGTCGAGGGCGCGGTGGTCACCGAGGCGATCGACGTGATCGAGAGCGGCAAGCCGAAGACGCTCGAATTCGGCGTCGCCGACGAGACCGCCTGGAAGGTCGGGCTGTCCTGCGGCGGCACCATCCGGGTGTTCGTGGAGAAGGTGGAGTAGGTTCGGGCGTGCCGCATCGCTGAGGTCGGGAGACACGTTTGTGAAGATTGAAATACTCAAAACATTGAACGAGGAGCGCGCGGCGCGGCGCGCAGCGATTGTCGTCACCCATCAGGACAGCGGCGAGCAGCGGCTGGTCAAGGCCGAGGACGCCGCGCGCGATCCGCTGAAGGATATCCTCGACAAGCACTTCCGCAGCGGCAAGAGCGGCATGGAGGAGACGCCGCAAGGCAAAGTGTTCCTCACCGTTCACGTGCCGCCGACCCGGCTCGTCATCACCGGCGCCGTGCACATCAGCCAGGCGCTGGCGCCTATCGCGGGGCTGCTCGGCTACGACGTGACCATCGTCGATCCGCGTACGGCGTTCGCCTCGATTGAGCGTTTTCCGGACGTCAAGGTGATCGCCGAATGGCCGGACGTGGCGCTGCCGCCGCTCGGCATCGACCGCTA
The DNA here is from genome assembly GCA_945893085.1 of Rhodoplanes serenus. Taxonomy (GTDB): domain Bacteria; phylum Pseudomonadota; class Alphaproteobacteria; order Rhizobiales; family Xanthobacteraceae; genus Z2-YC6860. The sequence goes on from CAMDEB010000380.1 coordinate 1,516, forward strand.
CACGGCGTTCGTAGCCCTCACCCACGATCCGAAGATCGACGATCCGGGCCTGACGATCGCGCTCAAGAGCCATTGCTTCTACATCGGCGCGCTCGGCTCGCGGAAAACCCATGCGCGTCGCGTGACGCGCCTGAAAGAAGAGCGCGGCTTCACCGACAACGAGATCGGTCGCATCCACTCGCCGATCGGGCTCGACATCGGCGCGGTGTCGCCGGCCGAGATCGCGGTCGCGATCATGGGCGAGATCACCGCGCGGCTGCGCCAGGCGGACGCCGCATGAAGTTCGGCCCGGTCTCGCCGCGCGAGGCGCAGGGCGCCACGGCGGTGCACACCATTCGTCAGGGCGCGTTGGTGCTCAAGAAAGGCACGCTGATCGGGCCGGCCGAGGTCGCGGCGCTTGAGGCCGCGGGCATTTCGCAGATTGTGGTGGCGCGGCTCGAGCCCGGCGATGTCTCCGAGGATCAGGCCGCGGCCGAGATCGCCAAGGCCGTGGCCGGCGAGGGCGTCCGAGTCGATCGCGCTTTCACCGGCCGGTGCAACCTGTTCGCGGACGACGCCGGCCTGCTGATCGTCGACAAGGACGCGATCGACGAATTGAATCGCATCGACGAGGCGATCACCTTCGCGACGCTTCAGGCCTTTAAGCCGGTGGTCGTGGGCGAGATGATCGCGACCGTGAAGATCATTCCATTCGCGGTCGCGGAGACCGCCCGGCAGGCCGCGCTCGCCATGGCGACCAAGCCGTTCGTGCGAGTTACGCCGTATAAGATCAAGAAGATTGGCGTGGTCTCGACCCTGCTGCCGGGCCTCGCCAGCAAGGTCGTGGAGAAGACGCTGCGGGTGCTGCAGGACCGGCTCACGCCCGCCGGTGCGAGCATCGTCGCCGAGCGCCGCGTGCCGCACGAGCAGGGCGCGCTCGCCAAGGCGATCGACGAGGTGCTCAACGACGGCGCGGAACTGGTGATCGTGTTCGGCGCCTCCGCCATTGCCGATCGCCGCGACGTGATCCCGGCGGCGGTCGAGGCGGTCGGCGGCCGCATCGAGCATTTCGGCATGCCGGTCGACCCCGGCAACCTGATGCTGATCGGCACCGCGCGCGGCCAGCCGGTGCTCGGCGCGCCGGGCTGCGCGCGCTCGCCGAAGGAGAACGGCTTCGACTGGGTGCTGATGCGTCTCCTCGCCGGACTGCCGGTGTCGCGCGCGGATGTCACCGGCATGGGCGTCGGCGGGCTGCTGATGGAAATCGTCACCCGGCCGCAGCCGCGCACCGAGCCGCCGAAACAGGACGGCCGTCGCGTCGCAGCCGTCATCCTCGCCGCCGGCCGCTCAACCCGCATGGGCGGCCCGAACAAGCTGCTGGCCGAGATCGGCGGCCGTCCGCTGGTGCGGATCGCAGCCGAGGAGGCGCTCGCCTCGCGCGCGCGCCCGGTGATCGTGGTCAGCGGACACCAGCGCGAGCTGGTCGAGGCGGCGCTCAAGGGGCTCAAGGTCGAGATCGTTCACAATCCGGATTTCGCCGCCGGGCTTTCGACCTCGCTGAAAACGGGTCTCGCCGCGGTGCCGGCCGGGATTGACGGCGCGATCGTCCTGCTCGGCGACATGCCGCAGGTGCGCAGCGCCCTCATCGACCAGTTGGTCGCAGCGTTCGATCCCGAGCGCGGCGCGCTCGTGGTGGTGCCGACCATCGACGGCAAGCGCGGCAACCCGGTGGTGTGGTCGCGGCGCTTCTTTCCGGAACTGGCGGCGCTCGAAGGCGACGTCGGCGCCCGTCACATGATCGGCCGGTATCCTGAGGCGGTGGCCGAGGTGCCGCTGACCGATCAGGCGGTGCTGATCGACGTCGACACGCCGGAAGCGCTGATTGCGGTGCGGGACGAGATCGAACGTGGTTAACGGCTGACTGCTGTCGCCTGGTCGTGGTCGCCGTTACTCCGGTTTAACGACTTGCCGCTTAGATGGCGGGGCTTCTCCGAGGGGAGGGTTTCGCCATGCGTGGCGCCATTGGCCTTCGCATCGTTATTGCCGCGAGTGTCTTGTTTGCGAGCGTCGCCACGGCCAACGCCGCCGGCGCCATCGCCATCGGCTCCTGCGCCGCTTACGGCTACGCCTACGACCATGCCGATGCGGCATCCGCCGAGGCGGCCGCGCTCGCCAACTGCTCGGGCACCTGCAAGCAGGTGGTGACCACGAAGAAGGGCTGCGTGGCGTTCGCCATCGACGGCCGCAAACCGTGCGGTGCGCATGGGTTCGCCAATGCTCCCAAGCTCGGGCTGGCGCAGAACACCGCGCTCAAGCACTGCTACAAGCACGGCGGCAAGGACTGCGTGATCCGCGCCTGGATCTGCGACGCCAAGGGCTGAGCGATATTTTAGTGCCGCGTGAAAACGCCGAGCTTGCCGTAGGCGCTGTTGCGGTTGTCGCTGTCGCTGGCCCAGCCCACCCCGGCCGACCATTCGAAGGCGCCGGTCTTGAAGCCGGTGAGATGCACTCCGGCGCGCACCTGGCCGTAATTTCTGTCATGGGCGAAGGCCGACACTTCCGGCCCGACATAGAACTGCTCAAACACCCGCCAGCCATAGGCCAGGCGCGCCGCATAGCTCGGCCCGACCGTCGAGGCCGAGGCATCCGCGGCCAGCATGGTGGTTGCATCCGGCTCGTACCAGAGTTCGAGCACGGTGCGGATGCCGACGTAATTGCCGCGCAGCCCGGCTGAAGCATCGTCCGGCGACAGCCGATGGCTTTGCAGATCCAGGCCGACGAAGACGCCGAAGGTCGCCCGCTCGTGCTGGAACCGCCAGCCCGGCAGCAGCGAGCCGGCGAACTGCCGCCCGGTCACCTCGGCGTTGCCGAGTGCGCCGGAGCGATAGCGGTAGACGCCGCCGCCGAATGTCAGCTTGAGGGCGAAGCCCTCGCGGTCGAGGCCATCCGGCGACCACAGCACGCCGCCGTGTCCAAAACCGCCGTGGCGCCACAGATCGGTGCTGGCAGACAGCAGATAACGCGCATCATCATGGCCGACCGGAATCGGGTCGGCCAACGCTGCGCTTCCGGTCACGCTGAGCACCGCGGCCAGGACCCAGGCCGCGGCGAGGCCCCTACCATCACGCATCGAGGCCCCCAGCCTCGTTTTGCGCCACTACTCGGCGCAGTTGC
>CAMDEB010000381.1 GCA_945893085.1 Rhodoplanes serenus
TCGGTGATGGCTGCACTATACTTTCTCGATCTCCAGCGACACGCCCTGCCCGACGCCGACCCACATGATGGCAAGCCCGCGCTTGCCGCCATTCTTCATCAGTTGATGCAGCGCCGTGATGGCGAGCCGCGCGCCTGACATGCCGAGCGGATGGCCGAGCGCGATCGCGCCGCCGTTCGGATTGACGTGCTCGGCGTCGTCCGGCAACCCGAGCTGACGCAGGCAGGCCAAAGCCTGTGACGCAAAGGCCTCGTTCAACTCGATCACGTCGAAGTCGCCGATCTTGAGCTTGTAGCGCTCCATCAGCTTGCGGGTCGACGGCACCGGCCCGATGCCCATGACGCGCGGCGGAACGCCGGCCGATGCCATGCCGATGATGCGCGCCTGCGGCGTCAGCCCGTGCTTCTTCACCGCGGCCTCCGAGGCAATCAAAACCGCCGCGGCCCCGTCGTTGACGCCCGACGCGTTGCCCGCGGTGATGGTGCCGGGATTGCGCACGAACGGCTTCAGCTTGGCGAGCCCTTCCAGCGTCGTGTCCGGCCGCAGGTGCTCGTCCTTGTCGACGGTGATCGGCCCGGCCCGGCCGCCGGGCGCTTCGACCGCGACGATCTCCTCGGCGAAGAAGCCCGATGCCTGCGCCTTGGCGGCGCGCTGCTGCGAGCGAAGCGCGAAGGCGTCCTGGTCCTTGCGCGCGACCTGATAATCCTCCGCCACGTTCTCGGCGGTCTCCGGCATCGCGTCGACGCCGTACTGCTGCTTCATCAGCGGATTGATGAAGCGCCAGCCGATCGTCGTGTCCTCGATCTGCGCGCTGCGCTGGAACGCCTCCTGCGCCTTGCCCATCACCAGCGGCGCGCGCGTCATCGATTCAGCGCCGCCGGCAATCGCGAAGTCGATCTCGCCGGCGCGGATCGCCTGCGCCGCCGCGCCGACCGCATTGAGACCCGACGCGCAGAGCCGGTTGACGGTGATGCCGGGAACCGAATCCGGCAATCCGGCCAGCAGCAGCGCCATGCGCGCGACGTTGCGGTTGTCCTCGCCCGCCTGGTTGGCGCAGCCGAAATAGACCTCGTCGAGCGCGGTCCAATCCACGTTGGGATGGCGCTTCATCAGTTCCTTGAGCGGCACCGCGGCGAGATCGTCTGTCCGCACCTTGGCGAGGCCGCCGGCGTAGCGGCCGATCGGCGTGCGGATTCCGTCACAGATAAACGCGTCAGGCATGGTGAGGATTCCCGCGCTTTTCTAAGGGTTTCGTGCCGGAATTTAGGGGCCATCATCGGCGGGGTCAAACCAGCTTGACCGGCCGGGGTGGACCCCGCATGACTCGGAGCATGGCTGCGCCTTCAAAGAACGAATTTCCCGACCTGCCGCCCTCGCTCAGCGCCGAGCGGCGCGGCGAGATCGCGCTGCTGCGGCTGTCGCGGCCGGAGAAGCGCAACGCGCTCGACGACGCCACCATCCTCGGCATCGAGGCGTTCTTCACCACGCTGCCGGACGGCATCAAGGCCGTGGTGTTGCACGGCGCGGGCGAGCATTTCTCCGCCGGGCTCGATCTTGGCGAGCTGACCGAGCGCGACGTCACCGAAGGCGTGCAGCATTCGCGGATGTGGCATCGCGCGTTCGATCGCATCCAGTTCGGCAAGGTGCCGGTGGTGGCGGTGCTACACGGCGCGGTGGTCGGCGGCGGGCTGGAGCTGGCCGCAGCGGCGCACATCCGCATCGCCGAGCGTTCGGCCTATTACGCGCTGCCGGAGGGCAGCCGCGGCATCTTCCTCGGCGGCGGCGGCTCGGTGCGGCTGCCGCGCTTGATCGGCGCCGCGCGGGTGATGGACATGATGCTCACCGGCCGCACCCACAACGCCGAGGACGGCCAGGTGTTCGGGCTGACGCAATACCTGGTCGAGCCGGGGCAAGGCCTCGCCAAGGGCATCGAGCTTGCTGGGCGCATCGCCACCAATGCGCCGCTGACCAATTTCGCGCTGATGCACGTGCTGCCGCGCGTCGCCGAAGGCGATCCACAGAGCGGCTATCTCGCCGAGGCGCTGATGGCCGCCATCGCCCAGGGCAGCGACGAAGCCAAGGCGCGGCTCAAGGAGTTTTTGGAGAAGCGCGGCAGCAAGGTGCTGCGCGAGTGACATATGGCTGAAGCGATGCGAGACAAGCCTTCAGCATCCGCACCGCTGCGGCCGGTGCGGCTCGGGCCGGCCGATTTCGTGCTCGACAAGCGCGCGGACGGCGCGATCCACCTCCGCTCGCCGCATCGACTCGGCAACTACCCCGACAAGATCACGCAACGCTTGGAGCATTGGGCAAACGCGGCGCCGGATCGCGTGTTCCTCGGCCAGCGCAGCGCGAACGGCGAATGGCGAACGCTCACCTATCAGGATACACTCACCCACGTGCGCGGCATCGCGCAGGCGCTGCTCTCGCGCAATCTTTCCGCCGAGCGGCCGATCGCGATCCTGTCAGGCAACGATATCGAGCACGCGCTGCTCGGCCTCGCCGCGATGTTCGCCGGCATTCCCTATGCGCCGATCTCGGTGCCCTACTCGCTGATGTCGACCGACTTCGGGAAACTCAAGTCGATCATCGAGATCCTCACGCCCGGGCTGGTGTTCGCCGCCGACGGCAAGGTGTTCGGCCGTGCGATCGACGCCGCGGTGCCGCTCGACACCGAAATCGTCGTCACCGCCAATCCGGTCGGCAGCCGCTTCACCACGGCGTTCGCCGATCTGGTGATAACCGAGCCAACCGCCGCCGTCGATGCCGCGCACGGCAAGGTCACGCCGGACACCATCGCGAAAATCCTGTTCACCTCGGGCTCGACCGGCAATCCCAAGGGCGTCATCAACACCCAGCGCATGATCTGCTCGAACCAGGCGATGATTCGCGCCGGCCTCGCCTTCGTCGCCGACGAGCCGCCGGTGATCGTCGACTGGCTGCCGTGGAACCACACCTTCGGCAGCAACCACAATTTCAACCTGGTGCTCGACAATGGCGGCTCACTCTACATCGACGAGGGCAAGCCGCTGCCGGCGGCGATCGCGGCCACCGCGCGCAACCTCAAGGAAATTTCTCCGACGATCTATTTCAACGTGCCGAAGGGATTCGAGGCGCTGCTGCCGCACCTGCGCGCCGACCGCGAACTGCGTGAGAGCTTCTTCCGCCGTCTCAAGGTGATGTTCTACGCCGGGGCGGGGCTACAACAATATGTGTGGGACGAGTTGACGGCGATGAGCGTCGAGACCGCCGGCGAGCGCATCATCTTTCTCTCCAGCATCGGCTCGACCGAAACCGCGCCGCTCGCGCTCGCCTGCAACTGGGATTTCGACCGCCCCGGCAACATCGGCCTGCCGGCGCCGGGCGTGGAGTTGAAGCTGGTGCCGAACGAGGGCAAGCTCGAAGCGCGGCTGAAAGGCCCGAACATCACGCCCGGCTATTGGCGGCGGCCCGACCTCACCGCAGAGGCGTTCGACGCCGAGGGCTTCTATCAGATCGGCGACGCCATGAAGTTCGTCGATCACAACGATCCCGGCAAAGGCCTGCTGTTCGACGGCAGGCTCGCCGAGGACTTCAAGCTTTCGACCGGCGTCTGGGTGAGCACAGGCGCGCTGCGGGCGCAGTTCGTCGACCATTGCGCACCGCTGGTACGCGACGCGGTGATCGCCGGCGCCGATCGCGACGCGGTCGCGGTGCTGGTGTTTCCCGATCTCGAAGCTTGCCGCAAGCTCGGAGGGCTACCGGCCGACGCGCCGCCATCGGTCGTGCTGGGCGCGGATCGCATCCGCGACGAGTTTCGCGACCGGCTCGCAGCACTGGCGCGCAACAGCACCGGCAGCTCGACCCGCATCCGCCGCCTGATCCTGCTGGAGGAGCCGCCGTCGCTCGACGTCGGCGAAGCGACCGACAAAGGCTCGATCAACCAGCGCGCGGTGTTGACCCGCCGCGCGGCGCTGGTCGAGGAGCTTTATGCGCGGCCCGCGCCGGCGCGCGTGATCGCAATCGAGGACTGACATGGACCTCAAAGGCCAAGCCGCCCTCGTGACGGGAGCCGCTTCGGGGCTCGGCGCGGAAACCGCCATGCAACTCGCCCAAGCTGGCGCGAAGGTGGCCTTGCTTGACGTGAATGAAGACGGCGCGCGCGCCGTCGCGGAGAAAATCGGCGGCCTCGCCATCCGCTGCGACGTCACCAGTGCCGAAAGCGCCGAGGCCGCGGTCGCGATGGCGCGCGAGAAGCACGGCCCCGCCCGCATCCTGGTCAATTGCGCCGGCATCGGACCGGCCAAGCGCATGGTCGGACGCGACGGGCCGATGCCGCTTGCCGACTTCGAGAAGGTGATCGCCATCAACCTGGTCGGCACCTTCAACATGATGCGGCTCGCCGCCCACGACATGACCGGGCTGGAGCCGTTCGCCGACGGCGAGCGCGGCGTGATCGTCTCGACCGCGTCGGTCGCGGCCTTCGAGGGCCAGATCGGTCAGACCGCCTACGCCGCCTCCAAGGGCGGCGTCGCGGCGCTGACGCTGCCGGCGGCGCGCGAACTCTCGCAGTTCGGCATCCGCGTGCTGGCGATCGCGCCCGGCATCTTCGGCACGCCGATGCTGCGCGCGCTGCCGCAGGCGGCGCAGGACTCGCTCGGCGCA
>CAMDEB010000382.1 GCA_945893085.1 Rhodoplanes serenus
GCCGCGCGGCGCCGCGCGCTTCGTTTCGCCGCCACAGCCTTTCGATATCCTTATGCCGAAAGCCGACGAGACGCATGATACTCTGTACGGTATCACCGTACGCATGTCAAACCGATCCCTGTCACATCCCCTCCGGCCCGCGCGCGATCGCGACGATGCCGGTGCGGGACACCTCGACCAGGCCGATCGGCAGCATCAGGGCGACGAAGCTGTCGATCTTCTCGCTGGCGCCGGTGATCTCGAACACGAAGCTCTCGGTGCCGGCGTCGACGACGCGGGCGCGGAAGGCGTCGGCCAGCCGCAGCGCCTCGACGCGCGGCTCGCCGGTGCCGCGCACCTTGACCATGGCAAGCTCGCGCTGGATCGAGGGGCCGGCCACCGTCATGTCGACCACGCGATGCACCGGCACCAGGCGGTCGAGCTGGTTCTTGATCTGCTCGATCACCATCGGCGTGCCGCGCGTCACGATGGTGATGCGCGAGAGGTGCTTCTCGTGCTCGGTCTCCGACACCGTGAGCGATTCGATGTTGTAGCCGCGCCCGGAGAACAGGCCGATGACGCGCGCAAGCACGCCCGGCTCGTTGTCGACGATGACCGAGAGCGTATGGCTCTCGATGCCCTGCGCGGCCGGCGCGGCGGGATAGTGGGAGGCGGTCGAACCGTTAGCCATTTCTGATACTCGGTTACGAGTTGAACGAATGGACGGCCGCTAGACCATCACCTTGCCTGCTTCGCTGATGGCCTCGTCGAGCTTCTCGGCGGCATCGCCCAGGATCATCTCGTTGTGGGCGCGGCCGGACGGGATCATCGGGAAGCAGTTCTCCTTCTGATCGACCACGCAGTCGAAGATCACCGGCTTCGGCACGTCGATCATCTCCTTGATCGCGGCGTCGAGATCGCCCGGCTTCTCGCAGCGGATGCCGACGCCGTGATAGGCCTCGGCCAACTTGACGAAATCCGGCAGCGACTCGGTGTAGCTCTCGGCGTAGCGGCCGCCGTGCAGCAACTCCTGCCACTGCCGCACCATGCCCATGTACTGGTTGTTGAGGATGAAGATCTTGATCGGCAGCCGGTACTGCGCCGCCGTCGACATCTCCTGCATGGTCATCAGCACCGAGGCTTCGCCGGCGATGTCGATGACGAGCGACTTCGGATGCGCGAGCTGCACGCCCACGGCCGCCGGCAGCCCATAGCCCATGGTGCCGAGCCCGCCGGAGGTCATCCAGCGATGCGGCTCCTGGAACTGATAGAACTGCGCCGCCCACATCTGGTGCTGGCCGACCTCGGTGGTGATGTAGGTGTCGCGGTCCTTGGTCAGCGCGAACAGCCGCTCAAGCGCGTACTGCGGCTTGATGATGGTGTCGGAGTTCTTGTAGGCGAGCGACTTGCGCGCGCGCCACTTGTCGATCTGCTTCCACCATTCGCCCATCGCCTTCTTGTCGGGCTGCGGCGCGCTGGCGCGCCATTGCTTGAGCATCTCCGCAAGCACGTGCGCGCAATCGCCGATGATCGGCACGTCGACCTTGACGTTCTTGTTGATCGACGATGGATCGATGTCGACGTGGATCTTGGTCGAATGCGGCGCGAAGGCGTCGAGCCGGCCGGTGATGCGGTCGTCGAAGCGCGCGCCGATGCAGATCATCAGGTCGCAATCGTGCATCGCCCAGTTGGCCTCGTAGGTGCCGTGCATGCCGAGCATGCCGAGCCACTGCGGATCGGCGGCCGGATAGGCGCCGAGCCCCATCAGCGTCGAGGTGATCGGGAAGCCGGTGAGCCTGACCAGCTCGCGCAGCAGCTTGCTGGCGTCGGCGCCCGAATTGATGATGCCGCCGCCGGTGTAGAACAACGGCCGCTTGGCCTTGGCCATCAGCTCGACAGCCTGCTTGATCCGCATCGGATCGCCATCGAGCCTGGGCTTGTAGCCCTGGTGGTGGAACGTGTTCGGCCGGAAATAATTGCCCTTGGCGAACTGGATATCCTTCGGGATGTCGACGACCACCGGACCCGGCCGGCCGCTCGACGCGATATGGAACGCCTCGTGCAGCACGTTCGGCAGATCGGCGATGTTCTTGACCAGGTAGTTGTGTTTGGTGCACGGCCGGGTGATGCCGACCGTGTCGCACTCCTGGAAGGCGTCGTTGCCGATCAGGTGCGTCGGCACCTGCCCGGTGATGCAGACGATCGGGATCGAATCCATCAGCGCGTCGGTCAGGCCGGTCACCGCGTTGGTCGCGCCCGGACCCGAGGTGACCAGCACGCAGCCCACCTTGCCGGTCGAGCGCGCATAGCCCTCGGCCGCGTGCACCGCACCCTGCTCGTGGCGCACCAGGATGTGCTGGACCTTGTCTTGCTGGAAGATCGCGTCGTAGATCGGCAGCACCGCCCCGCCCGGATAGCCGAAGATGTGCTTGATGCCTTGATCGGCGAGCGCCTGGATCACCATCTCGGCGCCGGTCATTTCAGTCGTCATCGTCCGCTCCACTCAGTCGCGCGTTTGTCCGTCCGAAATCAAAAAGGGGCCAGAAGGCCCCCATTGCGCACCGCCACATCGCGGGGGACCTAGCCCCCCGAGGCGGTGCGCGTCCTTACGACTACGATGATAGTAGCGTGGGTAATATTAGTGCGCATTTCGATAATCTCTCGTCACTTCCTTGCGCGGCTATATACGGGGCGGTCCAGGCCGGGTCAAGCCTGAATTCCGGAAATGACGCCCGCCACCGTGGCTTCGGCCTCCTCCGGCTTCGCCCAGACCCATCCGGGCATCTGATTGCGGAACCAGGTGAGCTGGCGCTTGGTGTAGCGGCGGGTGTCCTGTTTGGAGCCCTCGGCAGCCTCGGCGAGCGTAATCTCGCCCTTGAGGTGCCGGCGCAGCCAGGGCACCCCGTGCGCCTTCATCGCCGGCAGCAGCGGATCGAGCCCACGGGCGGCCAACGCCCGCACCTCGTCGAGGGCGCCGGCCGCCAGCATGGTGTCGAACCGGCCATTGATCCGCCGATACAGCTCGGCCCGCTCGGGCGCGAGGAATATCCGGATCGCCTGCTTAGGCTCCAGGATCGGCGCCATGCCCTCGCGCTGCCAGTCGGCGAGCGAGCGGCCGGTCGACTCGATCACCTCGAGCGCGCGGGCGATGCGCATCCGGTCGGCGGGCCTGACCCGAGCACCCATGACCGGATCGCGGCGCATCAGCTCGGCATGGAGAGCCACCGAGCCCTCCGCCTCCAGCCGCGCCCGCACCGCGACACGAATCCCCGCCGGCGTCGGCGGCACCGCGGCAAGCCCCTCAGCCAGCGCCTTGAAGTAGAGCCCGGTGCCGCCGACCACGATCGGCACCCGGCCGGCGGCCGCGACATCGGCCAGCGCCGAACGCACATCGGCGCACCAGCGGCCGACCGAATAGTTCTCCGCCGCGTCGACATGGCCGTAGAGCACATGCGGCGCCCGCGCCTCGTCGGCCGCGCTCGGCCGCGCCGTGATGATCCGCAGGTCGCGGTAGACCTGCATGGAATCGGCATTGATGATCGTACCGCCGAGCTTTTCGGCCAACGCCAGCGCCAGCGCGGACTTGCCGCTCGCGGTCGGCCCTGCGATCAGGATGGCATCAAGTCGGCTCATGGGCTCCAATCTGATTGTCGGCCAAGTGTTTCTGTGTTATATCTGAATATAACTCCAGAAGGGTTCCCATATCATGCCCCATGCCGCGCGACTGCGAAAAGTTGGAGGATCGGTGATGCTGGCGATCCCCAAGCCCATGCTCGATGCGCTCGATCTGGCGCCGGATGCGTCCGTCGGCCTGTCGATCAAGGCGGGCAGGCTCGTCGTCGATCCGAAGCAGCGCCGGCGGTATTCGCTCGACGAATTGCTGTCGCAGTGCAAGCCTGCCTCGCGGCGCTCGCGCGCAGATCGCGATTGGACGGCGGGCTCGCCAGCCGGCCGCGAGTTGATCTGATGGAGCGTGGCGACATTTATCTTGTGTCGCTCGATCCGACCGCGGGCCGCGAGCAACAAGGTAAGCGGCCCGTGATTCTGATATCGCCAGGCAGCTTCAACCGCCTGACCGGTGTACCCATCGTGCTGCCGATCACGACCGGCGGCGGCTTTGCCCGCATGGCCGGCTTTGCCGTTTCACTCATGGGCGCCGGCACCCGGACAACCGGCGTCGTCCGTTGCGATCAACCACGCGCGCTCGATTTACGGGCACGAAGCGGCAAAAAGCTTGAGAGCGTTCCCGAACGCATCATCGATGAAGTTCTCAGCAAGGTCGGGCCGCTTTTCGAATAGCATATCTGACGCGGTGCCCGTCCGGCTTCATTGTATATTGCATGACCCAAGACATGACTCATGTCGCGACCCTGATCTCCGATCCCGCGGCGCGCGCGCTCGATGCCGCGACGGTCGAGCGGGCGCGCGCGCTGCTGCCGGGCGCGGCAAGCCCGCAGTGGCTCGACGCGGGCGTTGCCGCCGACATTCCCTTTACCCCGCCCGGTGCAAAGGACCAACGCAACCTTCGCTCGTTTGCCGACCAAGTCCGCGCCGCGCTCGGAACGCTCCCGATCGATATCGTGGTGCAGCCCGCGGCCCGGCGGCGCAAGCGGCTGTTCCTCGCCGACATGGACTCCA
>CAMDEB010000383.1 GCA_945893085.1 Rhodoplanes serenus
CTTGTGCGCCGTATCGAGCGGAATCGGTGGGCCGTAGGGGGGCGGCATGGTCTGGGCCGAGGCGGGTGGCGCACCCGCAACGACTGCGGCGAGCGCAATCGCGGCGGCGATGGTCTTCAGCGTGGTCATGAACCTCTCCAGCAGCGGCAAAGCGTCCGCAGCATAGGTGGCCGGGGCCGGAAGGGGAACAGGTGTGCTCGCGCGCCCGTGATGGGCTTTTCGGCCGGGCTGGCCGGAAAGTGACCGGCGCACCGGGTGTCGCAGCCCGGCAATCGGCTTATATTCGTCCGGCGATTGCAGGAGGGTTCCCCATGTTCATGTTCAAGAAGTCCGGCACCATGCCGAGCGCCAACGAGGCGCTGCCCGGCCGCGCCAGCGCGATCCCCACCGCCAGCCGTCATTACGTCAACGGCAATCCGTTGAAGGGGCCGTATCCGCAGGGCCTGGAGACGGCGATGTTCGGGCTGGGCTGCTTCTGGGGCGCCGAACGCATGTTCTGGAGGCTGGGTGACGGCATCCACACGACGGCGGTCGGCTACGCCGCCGGCGTCACGCCCAACCCGACCTACGAGGAGGTCTGCTCCGGCCGCACCGGCCACAACGAGGTGGTGCTGGTGGTCTATGACCCGAAGAAGGTCTCCTACGAGACGCTGCTGAAGACGTTCTGGGAAGGCCATAACCCGACCCAGGGCATGCGCCAGGGCAACGACGTTGGCACGCAGTACCGCTCCGGCATCTATGCGTTCACGCCGGCGCAGAAGAAGGCGGCCGAGGAATCGAAGGCGATGTACGAAGCGGCGTTGAAAGCCAAGCGCCACGGCGCCATCACCACCGAGGTGCTCGACGCGCCCGAGTTCTATTTCGCCGAGGATTACCACCAGCAGTACCTGGCGAGGAATCCGTCGGGCTATTGCGGGCTCGGCGGCACCGGCGTGTCGTGCCCGATCGGCACCGGCGTCGCCGCCGCGGCGCACTGACCGACATCGATTGATAAGAGCAGAGCGGCGCCTTCGGGGCGCCGCTTTCGTTTCGGCCCACCCGCGTATTGACGTCCCAACACCCGCATGGTGCTCTCGGCCCATAAGTTGGGCAGCGTGCGGGGCGTACCATCGTGAGCAGATTCGAAAATTATCGCGACAAGTACACGTCGGTGAAGATGGAGCGGAGGAACGGCATCCTTCAGCTCACGCTCCACACCAACAACGGGCCGCTGCAATGGGGTCCGGTGATCCAGAACGAGCTGGTCGAGGTGTTCACCGACGTCGGCGCCGACCGCGACAACCGCGTCGTCATCATGGTCGGCACCGGGGCGGTGTTCAGCGGCCCCAAGGCCGAGCCGGGAAAGTCCTTCTACAAGGAAATCCAGAGCAACATCACCGCCGGCCTGCTCGACCGCACGCACTGGAACGCCAAGCGGGTGATGACGCGCATGCTCGACATCGAGGTGCCGATGATCGGCGTGGTCAACGGCCCGGCGATGCGGCACTCCGAGCTGCCGCTGATGTGCGACATCGTCATCGCCGCGGACGACGCGAGCTTCGAGGACACCGCGCATTTCCAGATCGCCAGCCAGGTGCCGGGCGACGGCATCAACATCGTCTACACGCAGCTGCTCGGGCTCAACCGCGCCCGCTACTTCATGCTGACCGGCCAGATCATCGGCGCCAAGGAGGCGAAGGAGCTTGGCCTGGTCGGCGAGGTAATGCCGCGCGACAAGCTGATGCCGCGGGCCTGGGAGCTCGCCGAGATGCTGGCCAAAAAGAACGACCTGCTGCTGCGCTACACCCGCGTCGTGCTGACCCAGCCGCTGCGCGAGGCGATGGAACGCGACGTGATGTACCACCTCGGAATGGAGGCCTTGGCCAAGCTGGACAAGGAGGACGTTCATTCCGACGACGACGAGATCGCGGCCGCGAAGAAGTGATCGACGAAAGGACAGGGCGATGATGTTGCAATCCGTTGGCAGGGCGTGGCGATGGCTCGCGCTCGCGTCATGCGCGCTCGCGACGTTCGGTTTCGATGCGGCGTGCGCGCAGGAAAGCTATCCGTCGCGCCAGCTCACCATCGTCGTCGGCTTTCCGCCGGGTGGCGGCGTCGACGTGGTGGCGCGTCTGGTCGCCGACAAGCTGGCACCGATGCTCGGCAAGCCGGTGGTGGTGGAGAACCGCCCGGGCGCGAGCGGCAGCCTGGCGCTGCGTCAGGTCGCGGCGAGCCGGGCCGACGGCCACACCATCCTGATGAATTCCAACTCCACCCTGGTCAACCAGGCGGTCAACGCCAACGCCGGCCACGACATCGAAAAGGAACTCACCGCCGTGCTCAAGGCCGCGGTGCAGTCGATCATCCTGGCCGGCGCGCCGAGCCTCGAGGCGGCGTCGCTCGGCGATGTCATCAAGCTCGCCAAGATGAAAGAGCTGGACTACGGCTCGCCGGGCACCGGATCGGTGCCGCATCTCGCGCTGGAATATCTGTTCTCGCAGGCCGGCGTGAAGCTCAAGCACATCCCGTTCCCCGGCGCGGCGCAGGCGCTGACCGCGGCCGTCGCAGGCCACATCCAGCTTGCGGCGGTGACCACGCCGCCCGCGGTGACGCTGGTGCAGGGCGGCAAGATCAAAGGGATCATGGTGACCAGCGAGCGGCGCTCGCCGGCGCTGCCGAACGTGGCGACGGCGGTCGAGTCCGGCTTCAAGGATTTCGTCATCGAGTCCTGGGCGGGCTTCTTCGTGCCGTCCGCTACGCCGAAGCCTGTCATCGACACGCTGACCGGCGCGATGCTCAAGGTGCTGGCGATGCCGGACGTGAAGGAGAAGCTGGTCACGCTGGGTTTCGAGCCAAGGGCTACGACCAGCGCGGAGTTCAACCGCGAGGTGTCCGCCGAGCTCAAGCAGTGGAAGGACGTGGCCGAGAAGGCCAACATCAAGTTCTGATCCCGCCGCGCGGGCCAAAACGGCCGCAAACTAAGCCTTTGTTAACCATACGAGGCGTTAATCGGGCTTAACCTTTGCCGTTGCCCGGATTCGCCGCATGCGGCTGTGCCGCCTTTTCGTGCTGTTCTTAGCGGTGCTGATGCTGGCCGCCTGCGCGCGGGCGCCGGCGCGGCAGGCCGTGGCGCCTGTCCAGCGCTCCGATCTCGATGTCCTGATGTACGGCAACCCCGGGCCGGGCTCGCGCATGGCCACGCGGGTGGCGCAGGTCGTGCCGGTGCGCGGCGCCATCCCGATCGAGGACGGGCCCTACACGCTGGATTCCGGCGACAAATTACGCGTCGTGATCTTCGGCCAGGACACGCTCAGCAACAACTACACCGTCGATGCGGCGGGCGCGGTGACGCTGCCGCTGATTGGCGTCGTGCCGGCGCGCGGGCTGACGCCTGCGCAACTGTCCGGCGCGATCGCTGCAAAGCTGAGGCAGAGCTTCATCCGCGATCCGAGCGTCGCGGTCGAGGTCGAGACCTACCGGCCGTTCTTCGTGCTCGGCGAGGTGACTTATCCGGGGCAATACCCGTTCGTGCCGGACATGACGGTCGAGAACGCGGTCGCCATCGCCGGCGGCTTCACGCCGCGCGCCAGCAAGAGCGCGGTCACCGTCACCCGCAAGGTGCAGGGCAGTGCTGGACGGTTCTCGCTGCCGCTGCACTATCCGGTGCGGCCGGGCGACACCATCACCGTACGGGAACGCTGGTTCTAAAAAAGAAACCGCGCGGTGTTGCCACCGCGCGGTCAACTCAGAACGCGCCACGTGTGAATTTGGCTCGCGCCCTCGTCAGAAGAGTTTGTTCTCGTCGATGCGGGGCATGTTCGCAGGCGCGCGTAAATCAAAGCTTGCGGAACACGTTCAAACTCTGCCGAACGCCATCCGTACAAACACCTGCGTTGTTTCCCCGATCGCTCACTTCATGTGGCGCTTGAGGAACTCCTGCGTCCGGCCCCAAGCCACCGCCGAGCTGCCCTGGTGATAGCTGCCGCGCTCGTCGCAGTGGAAGCCGTGGCCGGCGTCGTCGTAGACGTAGACCTCGCTCTCCGGCCGCTTCTGCTTGATGATCTCGACGTCGGTCAGCGGAATGCCGTGATCCTTCGCGCCGAAATGCATCTGCACCGGGCACTTCGGCTTTTCGTCGGCGAACTTGACGATGGCGCCGCCGTAGTAGGCGACGGTGCACGCCAATCCCGACAGCCGCGTCGCGGCCAGGAAGGCGATCGAGCCGCCCATGCAGAAGCCGACCACGGCGAGCGGGCCGGCCGACTTGATCTCCTTCACCGCGGCATCGGTGTCGCGCATCATCGCATCCCAGTCGGGCTTGGCGATGAACTTGCGCGCGTTCTCGATCTCCGGCGGGGTGTAGCCGCACTGGAAGTCCTTCGTTTGGCGGTCGAACAGCGCCGGCGCCACCGCGACGTAGCCTTCGTCCGCGAACCGGTCGCAGACGTTGCGGATGTGGTTGTTGACCCCGAAAATTTCCTGAATGACGACGATGCCGCCCTTCGGCGTGCCCTTCGGATCGGCGCGATAGGCGCCAAGCTGGTGCTGGTCGGCGGCGGTCAATGAGAAATGCTTACCCAAGGTTACCCTCCCGATGTTCGATCCCGGCCAGACCGCCGGGTGATG
>CAMDEB010000384.1 GCA_945893085.1 Rhodoplanes serenus
CGAGGCAAGAGCTGATGTGTTCGACTACATTGAGCGCTTCTACAATCCCAAACGCCGACACTCTACGATCGGTTATATGAGCCCGATGGAGTTCGAACGGCAGGCGGGATTAGCTTAGGCGGGGGTCAATGAAACCGGGTGCAGGCCAGGGCGACCTCATCCAAAAGCGACGGACGTTTTGCGCCGCGCACATGAATACAAAATTCTTGAAGTCACCAAGCACACCGCGACGGAATATGCTGAAATCAGAAAGAAATTGGCAGTGACCTACTTGCCGACATTACTTCGTAGCCACCGGCCACGATGGACAGACCAATGGCCTGACAGAGTCAGGCAGGACACCTTGCAAATAGATGAAAACGATCTTTGGATTTGCGCTCAGGCTCGCGAGCGGAACCTTATCGTGCTAACTACAGACCGGAATATGTTTGAGCGCTTTTCAAAGGCGGATCCAGAAATCCTGTTTCAGGTTGTGCCCGCTCGCTCTTAATCCTTATGCCTGCGTCTTTGCACATACCTTACAATTTTCGACCGCCGCTTTGCATTCCGGAGGCTTATTCCGAGCCAGCGATTCCGGCCTTTTTGACCACCTCGCCCCAGCGCACGATCTCGGAGGCGACGAACCGCTTGAGCTCGTCGAGCGGCGGGCTCACCTGCGGAATGGTGCCGTCGCGAATGAGCAAGTCGCGCACCGCCGGATCGCTCATGGTGCCGCGCAGCTCGCCGGAGAGCCTTTCGGCGATCTCCCGCGGCACGCCGCCGGTGGTCGTGACGGTGTGCCAGGAGGCGGTGTCGTAGCCGGGGATGCCGACCTCGGCGAGCGGGGCGATTTCCGGCGCCGCCTCGACCCGTTGCGAGGTGGTGACGCCGATCGCGCGCAGCTTGCCGGCCCGGATCAGCGGCAGCGCCGGCGGCACGTCGCTGAACATCAGGGAAATGTGTCCGGCGATGACATCGTTGAGCGCCGGCAGCGTGCCCTTGTACGGCACGAACACCATCTCGACGCCGAACCTGCTCTTGAACATTTCGGCGTTGAGATGGTGGAACGTGCCGGGGCCCGGCGTGCCATAGCTCAGCTTGCCGGGGTTTTCCTTGGCGAGCTTCACCAGATCGGCCACCGAGTGGACCGGCAGCTCCGGATTGACCACCAGCACGAACGGCACCCGTGCCAGCAGCGCGAGCGGGGTCAGGTCCTTGGTCGGATCGTAGGGCAGGCTTTTGCGCACGGTGACGTTGAGCGCCATGATCGTGCTCGACGCCATCATGATGGTGTAGCCGTCGGGCACAGCGCGCGCGACCGCGGTTGCCGCGGTCACCCCGCCGCCGCCCGGCCGGTTCTCCACCACCAGCGGCTTGCCCAGCCGCTGCTCGAGCTTCTGGCTCAGCAGGCGCGCAAACAGGTCGGTGACGCCGCCGGGCGCGAACGGGACGATGAAGCTGATCGGGCGGCTCGGATACGCGCTGGGCGGCTCCTGGGCCTGGCTGAGCGCCGGCTGTGAGAGGGTCATGAGCAGCGTGAGCAAGGCCGTCCGGCCAGCCATGTTTGAAATCATCGGTTTCCCCTGCCCTTTACAGTCGCCACAAATCAATGCCCGCAGGCTTCTCAGCCCTGTCCAGCGTCCCCCGGATATCGAGCACCAGCCCCTCACCGCCTCTCAGCAGCCGCTGCACCATCGGCCACCCTCCCCGCACATATTCGTCATGTGAAACCGCAAAAATCACTGCGTCCGCAGGCTTTAGCGCCTCGAACGCGGTCAGAACGATGCCGTATTCGTGCTCGGCGTCCGCGGCGAGCGCCAAAGGATCGTGCACCTGCACCGTGATGCCGTTGGACCGCAGCTCCTGCACGATGTCCGCCACCTTGGAATTGCGCGTGTCCGGCACGTTTTCCTTGAAGGTGATGCCCAGCACGGTGACTGCGGCCGACGTCCGGTTGCGCCGATAAAGGCCTTTCACGCAGGCCCGCGCGACCCGCTGTCCGACGGTGTCGTTGATCCGCCGGCCGGCCAGGATGGCTTCGGGATGGTAGCCCGCCTTCTCCGCGCGGTAGGTCAGGTAATAGGGATCGACGCCGACGCAGTGCCCGCCCACAAGCCCTGGAAAGAACGGCAGAAAATTCCACTTGGTGCGGGCCGCCGCGAGCACGTCGCCGGTGTCGATGCCGAGCGCCTCGCAGATCGCGGAAAGCTCGTTCATCAAGGCGATGTTGAGATCGCGCTGCGTGTTCTCTATCACCTTTGCGGCTTCCGCCACCCTGATCGACGGCGCGCGGTGGATGCCGGCGGTGACCACCGAGCCATAAACATCGGCGACGATGTCGAGGGTCTTGGCATCCTGGGCGGAAACGATCTTGGTGATGGTCTCGAAACGATGCGCCTTGTCGCCGGGATTGATGCGCTCCGGCGAATAGCCGACCGTGAAATCCTGCATCGCCTTTAGACCGGAGATTTTTTCGAGGACGGGAAGGCAATCCTCCTCGACGGCACCGGGATAGACCGTCGACTCGTAGACCACGATATCGCCGCGCTTGAGAACCTTGCCCACGGTTTCCGACGCCGACAGCATGGCGCGCAGATCCGGCCGCCGCGCGGAATCGATCGGCGTCGGCACGGTCACGATGTAGAAATCCGCAGCGGCGAGCTGGGCCGGGTCGCTTTCGTAGCGCAGCGCCGGATTCCTGAGTTCCGAGACCTCGACCTCTCGCGTCCGGTCGCGCCCCGAGCGCAACTCGGCGATACGACCGTGGTCGATGTCGAAGCCGATGACCGGCGCGCCGGTGCGGGCGAATGCCACCGCGACCGGGAGGCCGACGTAGCCAAGCCCGATCACCGCAATCTTGCGTCCATGAGCCATGCGGATTTTTTCTGCCTGGGCAACCTTTTAGCCGGGGGCCAGCATCCTCCGCAACAACCGGCGGACGCGCCGTCCGACGACCTCGTGGGCGAAGTCACGATCACGACGCGACCGAGTCAGAGAGGGTGCCAAAATGGCGAAGGGCCGGCGCAAGGCCGGCCCTTCTCAAGCTTGGTCACGATGCGGAATTCCGCATCAAACCTCGACTAGAAGCGATAGTTGACGCCGAGGCGGACCATGTTCACCCGGTACCTGATGTCTTGCGGGAAACCTGTGAAACAGGTGGTGCAAGTCGTCGTGCCGAGATCGGTATAGAGATATTCGATCTTTGCCGACCAAGCCCTCATGAAGGCATATTCGAGGCCGACGCCCGCGGTCCAACCCAGCTTGGTCTTGGTTTCGGAGGCGTCATTGCCGGTATGCCTGAGACCTGCGATGGCCGCACCGCCTGTGATGAAGGGAAGCCAACGATCGAAGGCATAGCCGATGCGAGCACGCGCGGTGCCGATCCACAGCATTCGGGTTTCGCAGGTCGGGGTGCCGCAAATGGCCGGATCGCCAGTACCTCTGACGGTGGAATAGTCGAGGTCGCCTTCGATGCCCCAGACGATCGAGCCCGTCTGGTAATTGAAGCCAACCGTGCCACCGATCAGATAGCCCGAGGTGTTGAAGCTCACCGGCGGAGGCGTGACCCAGTCAGCCCTTCCCCAGCCGTAGCCGCCGTTGATGCCGACGTAGAAGCCGGTCCAGTTGTAGTAGGCGATTACCGAACGGTACCCCTTGACGGGCATGTCGGCCGCGCCGGCAGCGAACGAAACCGCGACCATTGCTATGGCGGCGATGCCCGTCCCGATCATCTTGAAATTCATGTCTCATCTCCGATGCGCCGGTGAATGTTGGCTCAAGACGCAGACGGTGCCGCATCGCACCGTGCGCGAGATCACGCGTTGTCAGGGCACTGAATCCAACCACGCCGCATCAACGGGTCGCTTCGACCGGCTGCCTGAACGCTTCCACTCACTGCTGAAACAGGAAGCCGCGCAGCTGCGTGCGGCGGCTCAAGTCTGTGGATAACCGTGCCCTACCCTGTGAATCTTGGGGATGGCACGCACAGAACGCGACGAATCACTTGACAGATTCAGGCGAACTAGCGACCGGCCGAATCCGCGCAATAGTTTGAATACCTCTGGCTGGTGAGGCAGAGGCCTATTCATCCGCTGCTGTTGCAGGATCGCCACAGACGGCGTCAGGCCTTTGACCCGACGCAAGCAAATTCCCTGCTAACAGGGAAAAGAACAGGGAATGTTCGGTATTATGGCGCAAATGCCACAAACTCTCCCCTAGCTCAAAGCATCAGCGAACGCACCCTAACCAACGGGCACAACAATAGGCGGCCGAACACCTGTGCCGGGGACACAGATGAAAACGAGTTTCATGATGGGTCATTCACGTCTTGGCATCGTCGGTCTTGCGCTGTGATTTTGGCAGCGTCGCAAGAATGATCAGCAACAGTACGGTGCCCGTCCCAATCGTCATCGACAAAAATGCCAGTTGGTGACCAGGGCTGTTTTGGTTCGCGTGTACCGCGCCCGGTTCTTTGGACACAAGTTTGATTTAAGCGACGTGCTTCATGTTGGCTTGCTCCCAGGCAAGACGGGTTTTGCGCGGGCTGCGTAGCCCATTTTTCTCAATGAGCCACTCGACGTTGTAGAGTTCGAAGAACTTC
>CAMDEB010000385.1 GCA_945893085.1 Rhodoplanes serenus
CCGGAGGCGCAGAAGCATTTCACCGGCCTCGGCATGCAGCCGCTCACCGGGACACCGGCCGAAGCGAGGGAGTATATTGGCTCCGAGGTTCAGCGCTGGACGCCGATCATCAAGGGGATCGGCCTGAGCGTCGAATAGGCGAGCGTCACGCGGCAACCAGGGATGCCATTGCGATGAACAAGGACATTACGATCGGGCTGGTCGTGCCGTTTGCGACCGACCGGGTGCCGGACGAGGGCCCGATGATGTATCCGGGCGTGAAATTCATTCCGAAGGGTGTGGGCGTGCGTGCGCTGACGCCGGAGGGCTACGACGCGGCCTGGAACGGCATCGTGCCGGCGGCGGTGGAACTGGCCAAGCAGGGCGTCGATGCGATCATGGTGATCGGCACTTCGCTGACGTTCTATCGCGGTTACGAGGCGCACCAGGAGCTGATGGAGCAGCTCCGCCAGGCGACCGGGCTGCCGGTCAGCACCATGAGCGACTCGGTGGTGCAGGGATTGCGCGCCGTCGGCGCCAAGAAGATCGCGGTCGCGACCGCCTATGCCGACGAGGTCAACAACCGGCTCGCCGATTTCCTGCGCAAGTCCGGTTTCGAGGTGCTGGCGCTGGAGGGCTTCGGCCTGTTCGGCTTCGGCGAGCCCGGCGGCAAGAGCGAGCAGGACATCATCGAGCTCAGCTCCAAGGCGATCCAAGGGGCGAACAAAGACGCAAAGCAGGCGGACGCGGTGCTGATCTCCTGCGGCGGCCTGCTGACGCTCGGCTGTGCCGAGCCGATCGAGCGCAAGCACGGCATTCCGGTGGTCACCAGCACCCAGTCGGCGTTCTGGCTGGCGATGCGGCTCGCCGGCGACAGCGGCCACGTCGCCGGGCGCGGTCGGATGCTGGAACAATCGGCCCCGGCCCACGCATAGCAGCGCGGCTCCCACAGCTTTCGTCATGGCCGGGCTTGTCCCGGCCAACCACGCCTTTATTTTAACGTGCGAATCTAACAAACAAGACGTGGATGCCCGGGACAAGCCCGGGCATGACAGCGAGAGTTCATGAAAGCCCGCGTCACCGTCACGCTCAAAACCGGCATTCTCGACCCGCAGGGCAAGGCGATCGAGGGGGCGCTGAAGTCGCTCGGCGTCGACGGCGTTGCCAGCGTGCGCCAGGGCAAGGTGTTCGACATCGAGATCGCCGGTGCCGACAAATCCCGCGCCGAAGCGGCGCTAAAGGATGCGGCCGAGAAGCTGCTCGCCAACCCCGTGATCGAGAACTACCGCATTGAGGTCACCGGATGACGGCGGCGTCTGGAATTCCGAGATGAACTCCGCCGTCGTCGTCTTCCCCGGCATCAATCGCGAGCGCGACATGGCGCGCACGCTCAAGCTCGTCTCCGGGAGCGAGCCGGCGATGGTCTGGCACGCCGAGACCGCGCTGCCGTCCGGCACCGATCTGGTGGTGATCCCCGGCGGGTTCTCCTACGGCGACTATCTGCGCTGCGGCGCGATCGCGGCGCGCTCGCCGATCATGGACGCGGTGCGCGCGTTCGCCGGCCAGGGCGGGCTGGTGCTCGGCGTCTGCAACGGGTTCCAGATTTTGTGCGAGTCCGGGCTGCTGCCGGGCGTGCTGATGCGCAACCAGGCGCTGAAGTTCATCTGCAGGGACGTCTATCTGCGCGTCGAGCGCTCCGATACGCCGTTCACCCGCGGCTACAACGCCGGCCAGGTGGTTCGCGTGCCGGTGGCCCACGGCGAGGGCAACTACATCGCCGACGGCGAAACGATCGCGCGGCTCGAAGGCGAGGGCCGGGTGCTGTTCCGCTACGCCGCGCCGGACGGCATGATCGATCCCAACTGGAATCACAACGGGGCGATCAATGCCATCGCCGGTATCCTCAACGATCGCGGCAACGTGCTCGGCATGATGCCGCATCCCGAGAACCACGTGGAGCCGTCGATGGGCCCGACCGACGGCCGCGGGCTGTTCGCGGGCTTGGTCGATCACCTGGCAAGGGCAGCCTGATGGCGCTTCGTCATGCCCGGGCTTGTCCCGGGCATCCACGCCTTGCTTCCATTGATGAGAATAAGACGTGGATGGCATCGGAACTCGGGCCTGCCCGAGTTCCGCAGCGTGTTAAGGGCCACAAGTCGGGTAAACCCGACTTGTGGGGACAAGCCCGGCCATGACGGGTGCAATGCTCGACCCCCTGAACTAAATACAGATCGTGACCTCCAACGAACCCAAAATCACCCCAGAGCTGGTCGCCGAGCACGGGCTCCGGCCTGAGGAATATCAGCGCATCCTCGACCTGATCGGCCGCGAGCCGAGCTTCACCGAGCTCGGCATCTTCTCGGCGATGTGGAACGAGCACTGCTCCTACAAGTCGTCCAAGATCCACCTGCGCGGGCTGCCGACCAAGGCGCCGTGGGTGATCCAGGGGCCGGGCGAGAACGCCGGCGTGATCGACATCGGCGACGGGCTCGCGGTGGTGTTCAAGATGGAGAGCCACAACCACCCGAGCTACATCGAGCCGTATCAGGGCGCCGCGACCGGCGTCGGCGGCATCCTGCGCGACGTGTTCACCATGGGCGCGCGGCCGATCGCCTGCCTCAACGCATTGAGCTTCGGCGATCCGAACCATCCGAAAACGCGGCACCTGGTGTCCGGCGTGGTCGCGGGCGTCGGCGGCTATGGCAATTCGTTCGGCGTGCCGACGGTCGGCGGCCAGGTTCGCTTCCACACCCGCTACGACGGCAACAACCTGGTCAACGCCATGGCGGTGGGCTTGGCCGAGACCGACAAGATTTTCTACGCGGCGGCCTCCGGCGTCGGCATGCCGATCGTCTATCTCGGCTCGAAGACCGGACGCGACGGCATCCACGGCGCCAGCATGGCGTCGGCGGAGTTCGGCGAGGGCGCCGAGGAGAAGCGGCCGACCGTGCAGGTCGGCGATCCGTTCTCCGAGAAGCTGCTGCTCGAGGCGTGCCTGGAGATCATGGCGAAGGACTGCGTGATCGCCATTCAGGACATGGGCGCGGCGGGGCTGACCTGCTCGGCGGTCGAGATGGGCGCCAAGGGCGACCTCGGCGTCGAGCTCGAACTGGACAAGGTGCCGTGCCGCGAGACCGGCATGAGCGCCTACGAGATGATGCTGTCGGAAAGCCAGGAGCGCATGCTCATGGTGCTCAAGCCCGAAAAGGAAGCCGAGGCCGAGGCGATCTTCCGCAAATGGGGGCTCGACTTCGCGATCGTCGGCTATACGACGCCGAGCAAGCGCTTCGTCGTCAAGCACGGCGGCGTGGTGATGGTCGATCTGCCGATCAAGGAGCTGGGCGACGAAGCGCCGGTCTACAACCGCCCGTTCAGCGATCCGCCGAAGCGTCCGGTGCTCAAGGCCGAGAGCGTAAGGCCGCCGATGGCGCTGGCCGACGCGCTGGAGCGGCTGATCGGCTCGCCGGATCTGTGCTCCAAGCGCTGGGTGTGGGAGCAGTACGACCACGTCATTCTCGGCAACACCGTGCAGCGGCCGGGCGGCGACTCCGCCGTGGTGCGCGTCAACGACGGGCCGAAGGCGCTGGCGCTCACCGTCGACGTCACGCCGCGCTATTGCGAGGCCGATCCGTTCGAGGGCGGCAAGCAGGCGGTAGCGGAGGCCTGGCGCAACCTCACCGCGGTCGGGGCCAAGCCGCTTGCGATCACCGACAATCTTAATTTCGGCAATCCGGAAAAGCCGGAGATCATGGGCCAGTTCGTCGGCTGCATCCGCGGCATCGCCGCGGCCTGCAAGGCGCTCGATTTCCCGGTCGTCTCCGGCAACGTCTCGCTCTACAACGAGACGCAAGGGCGCGGCATTCTGCCGACGCCGAGCATCGGCGGCGTCGGTGTGCTCGACGACTTCACCGGATCGGCGTCGCTCGCGTTCAAGGCCGAAGGCGAGGCGATCCTGCTGGTCGGCGAGACGGTGGGCTGGCTCGGCCAGTCGATGTATCTGCGCGAGATCTGCAAGCGCGAGGATGGCGCGCCGCCGCCGGTCGACCTGACCGAGGAGCGCGAAAACGGCGATTTCGTCCGCGCGCTGATCGCCGGCAAGACCGCGACCGCGGTCCACGATCTCTCCGACGGCGGGCTGCTGGTGGCGCTGGCCGAGATGGCGATGGCGTCGGGCATCGGCGCCAAGCTCGACGCCGGTCCGGTCGACACTCCCGCTCATGCTTTCTGGTTCGGCGAGGATCAGGCGCGCTATCTGCTGACGGTGAAGGCGAGCGATGCCGAGAAGGTGATGGCGCAAGGCCGGGCCGCTGGCCTGCAAGTCCACCAGATCGGCATGACCGGTGGGCAGGCCCTGGCCCTTCCCGGCGAGCGGGCGATTCTGATAAAGGCTCTGGCCGAGCGCTTCGAGCAGTGGCTTCCTATGTATATGGCGGCCGGAGCCGCCTGAGCGGGGCTAAGCTTGAGGAGACGGCGCGCCATGCCGATGGCTGCAAACGACATCGAGCGGCTGATCAAGGATCGAATCCCGGATGCCGTGGTGACGATCCGCGACCTGGCGGGGGACGGCGACCACTACGCCGCGACCGTGCTGGCGG
>CAMDEB010000386.1 GCA_945893085.1 Rhodoplanes serenus
AGCTCGATGCCAAGGCAACGGTTGACGCCAATGCGCTGATCGGGGCCGGCGTCATCCGGCGCGGCCGCGACGGCCTGCGCATCCTGGGGAACGGCGCTCTGACGTCCAAGGTCACGATCGAGGCGGCTTCTGCGTCCAAGCCGGCCGCAGAAGCGATCGCCAAGGCTGGCGGCACCTTGGTGCTGCCGCCGCCGCCAAAGGAACCGGCGCGCAAGATCGGCCACATTCACGAGCGCAACGCCAAGAAGAAGGACGTCGCGGCCAAGGCAGCAGCTGCCAAGGGTGCCGCCAAGGCCGAGGCCAAGGCCGACGGCGACTCGCCCAAGGCCGAGAAGAAGCCCAAGAAGGCGCCGGCCGGGGGCGCGAACGCGACCAAGGCCTAACGGGGCAGGGACCTAGCCCATGCCCTCCGCAGCAGAACAGCTCGCCTCCAACATCAATTTCGGTGCCTTCTCGAAGGCGACCGAGTTGAAGCGGCGGCTGTGGTTCACGCTGTTCGCGCTGATCGTCTACCGGTTCGGCTCGTACATCCCGATTCCGGGCATCGACCCGGTCGTGCTGGAGGAGATTTTCGCCCAGAACCAGGGCGGCATCCTCGGCATGTTCGACATGTTCGCGGGCGGTGCGCTGTCGCGCATGACGATCTTCGCCCTCAACATCATGCCGTACATCTCGGCCTCCATCATCGTGCAGCTGATGCGCACGATGTCCAAGCGCCTCGAGACGCTGTGGAAGGAAGGCGAGGCGGGGCGCAAGAAACTCAACCAGTACACGCGCTACGGCACCGTGGCGCTCGCCGCCCTGCAGTCGTACGGCATCGCCGTCGGCCTCGAGAATCTGTCGACCGGCTCCGGCAGCGCGGTGATCGATCCGGGCTTCTACTTCCGCTTCACCGCCATCGTCACCATGACCGGCGGCACCATGTTCCTGATGTGGCTCGGTGAGCAGATCACCGCACGCGGCGTCGGCAACGGCATTTCGCTGATCATCATGGCCGGCATTGTCGCGGCGCTGCCCAGCGCGCTCGCGTCCACCCTCGAGCTCGGCCGCACGGGCGCCCTGTCCCTCGGCCTGATCCTCGCCATGCTGGTCGGCTCGGTGGCGGTGGTGGCCTTTATCGTGTTCATGGAACGCGCCCAGCGCCGCATTGTCGTGCAGTACCCCAAGCGCCAGATGGGCAACCGCATGTTCGGCGGCGAGAACACGCACCTGCCGCTCAAGCTCAACACGTCGGGCGTCATCCCGCCGATCTTTGCGTCGTCGCTGCTGCTGCTGCCAATCACAGTCGCCAACTTCAGCGCGGCGCAGGGCGCCACCGGCTGGCTGGCAAGCTTCACGGCGATGCTGGGTCGCGGCCAGCCGATGTACCTGCTGCTCTATGGCGCGCTAATCGTCTTCTTTGCGTACTTCTACACGGCCGTCGTCTTCAATCCGGCCGACACCGCTGACAACCTGAAGAAGTACGGCGGCTTCATTCCGGGCATCCGGCCGGGCAAGAACACCGCCGACTACCTCGACTACGTGCTGACGCGGCTCACCACCATCGGTGCGATCTATCTGGTCGCCGTCTGCCTGCTGCCCGAAATCCTGATCTCGCGCCTCGCCGTGCCGTTCTACTTCGGCGGCACCTCGCTCCTGATCGTGGTGACGGTGACGATGGACACGGTCACCCAGATCCAGTCGCACCTCTTGGCCCATCAGTACGAAGGCCTCATCCGCAAGTCGCGCCTGCGCGGCGGCCGCGGCAAATGAAGGTGGTGCTGTTGGGACCTCCGGGCGCCGGCAAAGGCACGCAGGCGCAACGGCTGCAGGAGACGCACGGGCTCACTCACCTGTCGACCGGCGACATGCTGCGCGCGGAAGTCGCCAGCGGCAGCAAGATCGGCAAAGAGGCCAAGTCCATCATGGAGCGGGGCGAGCTGGTGCCCGATGCCGTGCTGATCAGCATGATCGCCCATCGCATCACCCAGCCTGACGCCGCCAAGGGCTTCCTGCTTGATGGCTTCCCGCGCACCGTGGCGCAGGCCGAAGCCCTCGACCGCATGTTGTCCGAGCGCACGCAGAAGCTCGACCGCGTCATCCAGCTGGTGGTCGACAACGACGCCATGGTCGACCGCATCTCGGGCCGCTATTCATGCGCCAAGTGCGGGGCCGGCTATCACGACACGTTCCGCAAGCCGAAGAAGCCGGACGT
The DNA here is from genome assembly GCA_945893085.1 of Rhodoplanes serenus. Classification (GTDB taxonomy): domain Bacteria; phylum Pseudomonadota; class Alphaproteobacteria; order Rhizobiales; family Xanthobacteraceae; genus Z2-YC6860. The sequence continues at coordinate 2,195 of CAMDEB010000386.1, forward strand.
CTGCGATGCCTGCGGCAGCCACGAGTTCGTGCGCCGCGCCGACGACAAGCCGGAGACGGTGCGGACCCGTCTGGAGGCCTACGACCGCCAAACGGCGCCGCTGCTGCCGTACTACAAGGGAAGAGGTGTACTTTCCGAGGTGGACGGCATGGCGCCAATTGACCAAGTGACGACGCGGCTCGGAAAGATTTTGGATGCTGCGTAAGGGTTGGACTGGAAAGTAGTCGGTCCGCTTCTAAGTTCTTGACTTGTACAGGTAGGATACCAATAATTAAAGGCTTTTCGGGTCCCCCAATCTTCTGATTTGGGCGGGCGGGCCCTGGGCGGCTTTTGCAACAGTTTGTCGGAAGGATCTCGCGGTGGCGCGCATCGCTGGCGTTAACATACCTACGAACAAGCGGGTCGAGATCGGCCTTCGCTACCTCTTTGGCATCGGCCCCGCCAAGGCGAAGATCATCTGCGACCAGATCGGCATTCCCGCCGAGCGCCGCGTCAATCAGTTGACCGACGCCGAGATCGCCCAGATCCGCGACATCATCGCCCGCGACTACGTGGTCGAGGGCGATCTGCGTCGCGAGATCGCCATGAATATCAAGCGTCTGATGGACCTCGGCTGCTATCGCGGCCTGCGTCATCGCCGCAAGCTGCCCGTTCGCGGTCAGCGCACGCACACCAACGCACGCACGCGCAAAGGTCCGGCACGCGCAATCGCCGGCAAAAAGTCGGCGCCCAAGGGCTAAGCCACGGGCGCTAGGCCACGGGCGCTAAGCAGGAGATTTTATGGCTGAAGCTGAAAAAGGACGGGTGAAGCGGAGGGAGCGCAAGAACATCACGTCGGGCATTGCCCACGTGAACGCGACCTTCAACAACACCATCGTGACGATCGCCGACGCCCAGGGCAACGCAATCGCCTGGTCCTCGTCGGGACAGCAGGGCTTCAAGGGGTCGCGCAAGTCGACCCCTTATGCGGCACAGCTGGCGGCCGAGAATGCCGGTCGCAAGGCGAAGGAGCACGGCGTGAAGACCATCGAAGTCCGCGTTCGCGGGCCGGGGTCGGGCCGTGAGTCGGCGCTGCGCTCCCTGCAGGCGGTTGGTTTCACGATCACGTCCATCAAGGACGTATCGGCCATTCCGCACAACGGATGCCGTCCGCCGAAGCGTCGCCGCGTGTGAGCGTGCAGCCGGATGGCGCCTTGGGCGTTGTCCGGCGCGGGTCGAAGAGTCGGCCCGCAACATTAGATCAACCACGGACTGCCGCAGCGCCGGGTGGCGTGCGGGAGTGCCGGTTTAGGGAAGGTTGAACGCACGTGATCATTCAGAAGAATTGGAAGGAACTCATTAAGCCGGGCAAGCTCGTCGTCGAGCCGGGCCATGATCCCGTGCGCCGCGCCACGATCGTGGCCGAGCCGCTCGAGCGGGGATTTGGTCTGACGCTCGGCAACGCGCTGCGCCGCGTGCTGCTGTCGTCCTTGCAGGGCGCCGCAGTCACCGCCATCCAGATCGATGGCGTGCTGCATGAGTTCTCGACCGTGCCGGGTGTCCGTGAAGACGTCACCGACATCGTCCTCAACATCAAGACGCTCGCCGTGCGCATGCATGGCGAGGGGCCGAAGCGGATGACGTTGCGCGCCGAAGGTCCTGGCGAAGTCACCGCCGGCGCCATCGAGACCGGCCACGACATCGAGATCATGAATCCCGATGCGGTGATCTGCACGCTTGATGACGGCGCCAAGCTGTCGATGGAATTCACGGTCGAAAGCGGCAAGGGCTACGTCGCCGCCGCCTACAACCGCGACGGCGACCGGCCGATCGGGTTGATCCCGGTGGATGCCGTCTACAGCCCCGTGCGCAAGGTCGCCTACAAGGTCGAGAACACGCGTTCCGGCCAGTACCTCGACTACGACAAGCTTTCGATGGACGTGGAAACCAACGCCACGCTGACGCCGGAAGACGCCGTCGCCTATGCCGCCCGCATCCTGCAGGACCAGCTGCAGCTCTTCATCAACTTCGAAGAGCCGGTCCACGAGGAGCGCAAGGAAGAGCGCGCCGAGCCCGAGTTCAACCGTAACCTGCTGCGCAAGGTCGACGAGCTCGAGCTCAGCGTGCGTTCGGCGAACTGCCTGAAGAACGACAACATTGTCTACATCGGCGACCTCATCAAAAAGACCGAGGCCGAGATGCTGCGGACGCCGAACTTCGGCCGCAAGTCGTTGAACGAGATCAAGGAAGTCCTCGCCCAGCTCGGCCTGCACCTCGGCATGGAAGTGCCGAATTGGCCGCCCGAGAACATCGAAGAACTCGCCAAGAAGTACGAACAACATTATTGAGAACCCGAGCGGCGCGCGCTAGATCCGCGCCGGTATTGAAGGAGAA
>CAMDEB010000387.1 GCA_945893085.1 Rhodoplanes serenus
TCCGGTGGTCGGAGCCCGCTGCGCCGAGGCCGGCCCAAAGGCCGCCAGCGACGCCGAAACAACCAAAACGCACGCGACCGCACCACGCATACCCCACCTCCCGAACTGCAAATGAGACCACCAGCCTCTGGCGGATTTCCAATATTGCATGAAGCCAATCAGCCCACGAGTCAATCTGCGCCGTGCCTCCGAAAGGGGCGGATGCGGGATTAACCTTAGTGCGGCGGCGGCCGGTCGGCGGGCGCGGACGAAGGAGCGCCCGTAACATGCCCCGGACGTTCTGGAAGTCGCCCGAATTTTGAGCAGAGCGCGAGATGGAACCGGCTGCCGGACCGTCTCTGCGGATGTCTTATTCGACCCGCAGCTCGCGCTCGATTGCGGCGATGACGCGCGCGTCGGTTGACTCGATCGTGGACGGGAAGCTCGCGACGATGCGGCCGTCGCGTCCGATCAGGTATTTGTGGAAGTTCCAGCGCGGCGTTTCGAGCCGCTCGAGCGTGGCCCATTTGTAGAACGGATGCGCGCCGGGCCCTTTCACCTCGACCTTGGCGGCGAGCGGAAAGCTGACGCCATACTCCTGATGCGCGGTCTTGTGGATTTCGGCGGCGCCGCCCGGCTCCTGTCCGCCGAAATCGTTCGACGGCACACCGACGATCAGCAGGCCGCGCGCGCGCAGCCGGGTCCACAGCTCCTGCAGTCCGGCATACTGCGGGGTGTAGCCGCAGTGCGAAGCGGTGTTGACGATCAGGATCGGCTTGCCGGCGTGTTCGGCCAGGCGGATGGAGCCGCCGTCGAGCCCTGGGAACGCGAACGCATAGGCGGTGGGACGGCTCATCTGGACTTGGGCCATGGTCTGCTGGGCCAAGGTCTGCTGCACGAAGCCGGGCGCGGCGCAGGCGGACGCCAGCAGGGTGAGGAGCTTGCGGCGATCGGTGCGCATGATACGCGCCATTTTATACGCTTCTGGGACGACAAGTCGATATCGCGCTGCGCGCCGCACGCGTTATAGTGCTTCCGACAGGCAAACACGGGAGGATCACCATGCCGGAAGTCGTCATCTATTCAGTCGGAAGCCGTTCGCAGGACCAGAAGAAGGCGCTCTGCAAGGACATCACCGACGCCGTGATGAAGAACTACAAGGTGCCGGCCGACGCCGTGGTCGTGACGCTGGTGGAAACGCCGAAGACCGACAAGGCCAAGGGCGGCGTCATGTTCAGCGAGATGCCCGCGCGCTAGCTAACTGCTGCAAAACCCGTCGGTGTCATTCCGGGGCGCGCCACCGATCTCGGGTTTACCCGAGATCGGCATGTGCAGTGGCCAAGTCGGCTAAAGCTGATTTGGGGGGCGCGAGCCCGGAATGACAGCACTTTCAGAGCGTTATTTCTGCTGGAACTCGATCCGCTTGTCGGGGTGCTCGAGGTCGACGTGCAGCGCCTCGCACAGGCGGTTCGAGTAGTTCCACATCCCGCAGAACACCGTCAGCTCGACGATCTGCTTCTCGCTGAAGTGCTGCTTCATCGCGGCGAAGGCCAGGTCGTCGTCGCGCGCAGTCATCGTCGTGACGGCCTCCGCCCAGCGGATCGCCGCTTTCTGCCGGTCGTCAAGATCGGGCGAGGCCAGGTAGTTCGCGCCCTGGGCGGCGGCGATCTGCGCCTCGGTGAGCCCGACCTTTTTGCCGAGCGGCACGTTGTGCGACATGCAATAGGCGCTGCGGTTGAGCGCCGAAGTCTTGATGATGACGAGCTGCTGGACCTTCACGTATTCGGGGTCGGACTTCACGTTGTTGAGGCGGATGCTTTCGTTCGGCAGCATCCAGCCGGCGAGCGCGGCCGGCTGGTGGGCGAGCACCTTTGAGAAATTGCTGATGCGCCCCCATTGCCTGATGACGCCGTCGTAGACTGTCTTGGTTTCGCCTTGCGCCGTCTCGGGCGGAATCATCGTCACGCGGGCCACGGCAATCTCCTGCTGGCGGGACAGGCAATCTAGCGGAGCCGGCGACCCTGGGCGAGGCGCATTCGCCGGCGGAACAATGGACGAGCGCACGCGTTGGGGGATTTCGGTGGTCTGGCCGTGCTTTCACGCACAACCCGTGTTCATGAGGAGCGTTCGATGCATTTTACGGTCCGGTTCATGATGGGGATCGGGCTGGCACTCGCCGGCGCGGCTCTGGTTGCCGCTCCGGCCGTGGCCGCCGACGACCCCGATCTCGTTTTCAAGCGATCGACTGTGTTCAAGTGGCTCAGCCCAAACGACAAGCTCGCGACCTACGGGCTCGACGATCCCGAGGTCGATGGCGTGGCGTGTCATTTTACCGTGCCGGAGCGCGGCGGCTTCAAGGGCTGGATCGGCGTCGCCGAGGAGGTGTCCGACATCTCTCTGGCTTGCACCCAGATCGCGCCGATCCGGTTCAAGGCCAAGTTCGAGCAGGGCGAGGACGTGTTCCGCCGGCGGCGCTCGCTGCTCTTCAAAAAGATGCAGATCGTCAGGGGCTGCGACGTCAAACGCAACGTGCTGGTCTATATGGTCTATTCGGACCGCATCATCGAGGGTTCGCCGAAGAACTCGACGTCTTCAGTGCCGATCATGCCGTGGGGCGCAGGCGACACCGTGCAGAAATGTGCGGATTTCGTCGAAAAGTGAGAAACGTCACGCCGGCCAAAAGCGAAATGCTCGGGCGGGAGGTCGTCGCCCGAGCAAATCGAATTCCGACGGCGCACATGAGACGACAGCGCCGAGTATCACGTCGTCCAATCGATGGACGACGTGCATTTGCTAGGCCAAGTGAGCCTACTTCTTCTTCCGCTTTGCGGTCTTCTTCGCAGCCTTTTTCCGCTTCTTCGCCATTGTAACCCTCGTTGGTTAGAGAGAGCGAAACGGATGGATACTATCTGATTCTCTCGGAATCGCGAGCAGAGGATTGAAGATACCCCCAATGATAACAGGCCAATGACGAATGGCTGACACGGTCAGGCTGCGGTCGCGATGGCGCGGCGGTTCAATCCGGTGCCGGCGAGATCGCGCGCCAGGCCCACGGCTTGCTCGCCGGTCATCTGCCGCGGATCGAGCCGCGACCCGATGCCGTGACGTTCAAACAGCGCGGAGTTGTCGCCGCGCAGTATCGCCAAGCCCATCCACCAGTTGCCGAACAGGCGCTCCCGCACCGGACGCGCCTCCATCACCGTGACCATGTCGTGACGCTGGTCGGTCATGATCCGGCGCAGCGTCGACGAGATCGTCTCGCGCTCGCCTTCGAGAATCTGGATGAACCAGAGCGTATCGAACAGCAGCGCGCCGGTGATGCCGTCGCGCTCGTTGTTGCGGCTGGACGCGTCCATGATGGCGGTTGAGACCGGCGAGCATCTTGCCCTCGGGAGCGCCGAGATAATTTTCGCTGTGATAGACGAGACGCGCAAGCATGACGAACCCCCCTGATTGCGATTGAGGAGCGATGTCTAGCGCCTTGGGCGTTGCGGGCTGGTTAAAGCGACCGACGACATCCATGCGAAGATGGAATGGCGAATACAGCCGTTGCGCGAAGTCGGTCGGCTCTTCGCGAATGTAGATCAGGCCTGGGTTCTATTCAACACCGCTGTCATGGAAATGCTTGCGCGCTTCGGGCGTCGCGAGGAAGGCGAGCAGCTTGCGGGCATCCTCGTTGGCGGCGGCGCGTTTCAGCGCGGCGGCTTGATACGGCAGCACGATCTGGATCTCGTCGGGCACTGCGCCGGCCAGCGCCACGCCCTTGCCGCGCCAGGTCAGGATTTCGGTGGTCGGGCCGAATCCAAGCGCGCCGGGTCCGGGATTTTCGGCGAGATGCTTGTTGAGCAGCGTCGCGGTGTCGAAACGCTTGAGCTTGGCCGCGACCGCATCCTTCAACCCCAGCCGCTCGATCACCTTGATCAGGTGATCGCCGGTCGGCGCGTTGGTGAGCAGAACGGATTGGGCGGCGACCAGCGAACGGCGCAGCGCGTCCATGGTCTTGACGTCGGGGCGCGGCGCATCCTCGCGCACCGCCGCACCGATCCGCACCGCGCCGATGCCGACCAGCGTCGCCTGGTCGGCCTGGCCTGCGGCGACGAGCTTCGCCACCATGGCGTTGGGCACCAGCACCACATCGGCGTCCGCCGTGCCGGCGAGGGCAAACTTCTCGATGTTATGGCCGTGGTCGGTCGCGACCTGCAGGGCGATGCCGGTGTTGCGGGTGAACACAAGCGCTGCGGGCCGCATGCCGTAAAGCGTCGAGCCGGCGGACAGCACCTTGAGGCTCCGCGTGCCTTGGGCTGCGGTCGAGGATTGCTGCGCGCCCGCGGCGGTGGGCCAGGCGCCAGCGGCGCTGGCCGCCGCGGCGGCCGTCAGGAACAAGCGCCGCGACATTGGGTTGGTAAGCTGCTCATCGGCCGAAACGATGCTGGTCATGCGGTGCCCCCCCTGTTGGCGGCACTTTAGGGCGGGACCGCGAGCCGATCTCGCCTAAAGCGTGCGTGTATAGACAAATGACGCAACGCACAATTTTGTTGTTGCGACGCACCATATGGGCCATTATGTCCCTAAGGGCACTGATGAATG
>CAMDEB010000388.1 GCA_945893085.1 Rhodoplanes serenus
CACCTACGAGAACGTCGCGCTGCCGTTCCGGGTGATGGGCAAGGACGAGGAGAGCTACCGCGGCGAGGTTGTCGAGCTGCTGCAATGGGTCGGTCTCGGCGAACGCATGGGCGCGCTGCCGCCGGTGCTCTCCGGCGGCGAGAAGCAGCGCGCGGCGATCGCACGCGCGGTGATCGCGCGGCCGCAACTGCTGCTCGCCGACGAGCCGACCGGCAACGTCGACCCGACCCTGGCGCAGCGCCTGCTGCGGCTGTTCGTCGAGCTCAACAAGTCGGGAACCACCGTGGTGATCGCGACCCATGATATCGGACTGATGGACGAGTATGACGCCCGGCGCCTCGTGCTGCACGAAGGCCGGCTGCATTCGTACGATTGAGGGACCATGACCGACCTGCGCATGGGAGAGGAGATGGCCGCGCCGGCGCGGATGGCGGGCCTGCTGCCGCGCTCCGAGACGCCGATCGTGCCGAAGAACTCGATCGCCGGCCGCGCGCTGGTGGCGGTGATCGCCATCATGACCTTCCTCGCCTCGCTCACCGCCGGCGCCGTCGTGCTGGTGCTGGCGTCGGCGAGCGAATGGCAGTCGGACGTCTCGCGCGAGATCACCATCCAGGTCCGTCCGGTGCGCGGCCGCGACATCGAAGCCGAGGTTGTGAGGGCAGTCGAGGCAGCGCGGGCGCTGCCGGGCATCGGCGAGGTGCGGGCTTATTCCAAGGAGCAGTCGGCGGCGCTGCTCGAGCCGTGGCTCGGCACCGGCATGGTGCTGGACGATCTTCCGGTGCCGCGGATCGTCGTGGTCCGGCTCGTGCCCGGCGGCTCGGCCGATCTCGCGCAATTGCGCAGAGTGCTGACCGATCGTGTCGCGGGCGCAAGCCTCGACGACCACCGCGCCTGGATCGACCGCATGCGCGCCATGGCCCAGACCTCGGTGCTCGGCGGCATCGGCATACTTCTGCTGATGCTGGCGGCGACCACGCTGTCGGTGGCGTTCGCCACCCGCGGCGCCATGGCGGCCAACCGGCCGATCGTCGAAGTGCTGCATTTCATCGGCGCCAAGGACGGGTTCATCGCCAGCCAGTTCCAGCGGCACTTTCTGGTGCTGGGCTTGGAGGGCGGCGCGATCGGCGGCGGCGCGGCGATGCTGCTGTTCGCGCTGGCGGGGCTGTTCGGCAACTGGGGGCGCGGCACCGCCGGCGGCGATCAGCTCTCGGCCCTGTTCGGCAGTTTCGCGATCGGGATCGAAGGCTACGTCGCCGTGGCCGTGCAGATCGTCCTGATCGCCGTGGTGACGGCGGTGACCTCGCGGCGAACCGTTAACCGGACGCTGAAGGCCGTCGAGTAGCGTTGCGCCATCCGGGCGCCAGATTTTGCGCTATGCTGCGGCTGAGGTTTGGACCGATGCTGGCCGTCGGGTCGGAGACTACCAACGAGGATGCGGGTGCGCGGCCCAAGGCCTCGCCGCCGCGGCGTCGCGGTGTGCGTGGCGCGCTGCTTGTTCTCGGGTTTGTCGTGCTGCTGTTCGGCATCGGCTTTGTGTGGTTCGTGCGGGCCCTGCCGGTGCAGGAGGTCATGCCGCAACGCCGCGCCGACGGCATCGTGGCGCTCACCGGCGCCGCCTTCCGCATCAATGACGCGCTCGAATTGCTCGCGGCGGGGCACGGCCGGCGGCTGCTGATCACCAGGGTGTTTCCCACCACCCGATCGGCAGAGATTTCCCGTCTGATGCCGGAGCATCGGCGCTGGTTCACCTGTTGCGTCGATCTCGATCATTTCGCCGTCAACACCATCGGCAACGCGGTCGAAACGCGGCGCTGGGCGAGGGACCAGGGCTTCACGTCGCTGATCGTCGTCACCTCGAATTTCCACATGCCGCGCGCCATGGCCGAGCTCGGCCACCAGCTTCCCGGCGTCGCGCTGGTGCCGTTTCCGGTGATCTCGGACAAGGTGCGCGTCGACTCCTGGTGGTCGAGTCCCTCGACGGCGAGGCTCCTCTTTTCCGAATATCTGAAGTATATCGTCGCCGTGGTCCGCACCCGGCTCGACTTCGCTTCCGCCTGAGCCTGCGGACCTTTCGGCTTTCTGCAGCGATCGGGTTGCCATCCGTGATCATCGTCCGTTCCATCCTGTTCAACGTCCTGTTCTATCTGATCCTGTGCGTGCTGCTGCTCGCGACGATCCCGACGCTGCTGATGCCGCGGCGGGCGGTGATGGGGATGGCGAAGCTGTGGGGCCGCGTCAGCGTGTGGCTGCTTAGGGTGATCTGCGACATCAAGGTCGATTTCCGGGGGCTGGAGAACATCCCGCCCGGTCCGCTGATCGTCGCCAGCAAGCACCAGTCGACCTGGGAGACCTTCGCGCTGCTGTCGCACTTCGAGAACCCGGTCTTCATCATCAAGCGCGAGCTGATGTGGATTCCGTTCTTCGGCTGGTGTGCCTGGAAGGGCGGCATGATCTCGGTCGACCGCGGCGCCGGCTCGCAGGCGCTCGCCGCCATGACCGTTCGGGCGCGCGAGGTGATCCGCAGCGGCCGCCAGCTCATCATTTTCCCCGAGGGCACGCGCCGGCCGCCGGGCGCCGAGCCGAACTACAAATTCGGCGTCGCGCATCTCTACGCGGAGATCGGCGTGCCATGCGTGCCGGTGGCGCTCAACTCCGGCTTGTTTTGGGGCCGCCGCGCGTTGCGCCGCCGGCCGGGCACGATCGTCGTCGAATTCCTGCCGCCGATCCCGCCCGGTCTCGACAAGCAAGTGTTCTTCGACCGGATGCGCAGCGACATCGAGACCGCGTCCGTACGCCTGCTGGCTGAGGGCGAGCGCGAGCTGAAGCGCCAGGGCTTGGCCTAGCCGGCGGCGCCGTCGTGCGCGCCCTTGAGCCGTTCCGCCAGCCGGTGCAGGTCGGCGTCGCGCCAGCCGAGCGTTTCAAGCGCGGTCACGGTGTCCAGCACGTAGTCGCGGTCGGCGCCGGATTGGCCGTGGCCTTGCCGCACCAGATGCAGCTGCTCGGCGAGCGTCAGGCGGCCGGCGTATTGCGGATGGCTGCGATCGACCACGTAGCACACGGCATCGACGCGGCGCTCCGGCTTGCCGGCGAGCCATGCGGTGCGCACGGTTTCGCGGTAGACCTTGGTGACCTGCTCGCGCGCGCGCAGGTAATCGAGCGTCGCCGCGCGCTGCTTCGCTGGCACCCGATAGGCGATGCCGCGGCACGCGCCGCCGTGATCGAGGCCGAGCACCAGCCCCGGCCGCTCCGGCGTGCCGCGATGCACGAAGGAATAGACGCAGAGCGAGCGGTGCAGCCCGACCATCCGCGCCGGGACGCGCTCGATGTGGTGAAAGCCCGGCCGCCAGATCAGCGAGCCATAACCGAACACCCAAAGGTCTTCGGGTGCGTGGTCGAAATGCGGGTCCATGGCGTTGCGAATCCTGGCAGGCGGTTTCGCCTAACAGGCGCGGCGGTTGTCTGCAACCGGCTGGACTTCGCGGTTAAAGGCCGAAACACTGGCCATCTTTGAAACGCCGCATTCGGCCGCTTCACAAGACAGATGCAACAAACCGATTTCACGCCGCGCCGGCGCCGCTGGCCGTACGTTCTGGTCGTCCTGCTTCTGTTGGCTGCGGGCGCATGGGCCGGGCTCTGGCATTTCGCCGCCGGCAAGCTCGAGACCACGGTCGCCGGCTGGAAGGAGCGCGAGGCCAGGTCCGGACGCGTCTACACCTGCGCGTCGCAGACCATCGGCGGCTTTCCGTTCCGCATCGAGTTGCAATGCGCCGATGCCGGGGTCGAGCTGAAATCGAACCAGCCGCCGGTTGCGATGCGCACGTCGGCCATCAACGTCATGGCGCAGGTCTGGCAGCCGACCGTGCTCACCAGCTCGTTCACCGGGCCGATGGGTCTCGGCGATCCCGGGCAGCCGGCGACCATCATGGCCAACTGGCGCTCGGCCCAGACGCAGGTGCACGGACTGCCGATCGCGCCCGAGCGCGTGTCGATCGTGCTCGACCAGCCGACGGTCGACCGCGCGGAAGGGGCCAACAATCAGCGGCTGTTCAACGCCGGCCGGCTTGAGATCAACGGCCGCATGCTCGAAGGCTCGGCGCGCGCCAATCCGGTGATTGAGATGGTGCTGAAGCTCGTCGCCGCTTCCGCGCCGACGTTGCATCCGGCCACGGCGATCCCGCTCGATGCCGACATCACGGCGGTGCTGCGCGGCTTGAAGGATTTTTCACCGAAGCCGTGGCCGGAGCGGTTCCGCGAGCTGCAGGCCGCGAACGGCCGTATCGAGATCACCAACGCGCGCGTGCAGCAGGGCGGCACCATCGCCACCGCCAACGGAAACTTGGGCCTGTCGCCGCGCGGCCGGCTCGACGGCCAGCTTCGCCTCACGGTCGCCAATCTGGAAAAGCTGCTGCCCACGCTCGGCCTCGACAAGATGCTGGCGCCGCCGCCCACGGCCACCCCGAGAGGGCCGATGGGCGCGCTCGATCGGATTTCGCCGGGCCTGGGCAACATCGCGCGGCAGAACGCCGGTCCGGCGCTGATCGCCGGCCTCAACTTCATCGGCCA
>CAMDEB010000389.1 GCA_945893085.1 Rhodoplanes serenus
GCGCACCACTCTGCTCCCTCCCCCGCTTGCGGGGGAGGGTTGGGGAGGGGGTATCTGCAAGTGAGGACGCGATTGTTTCGAGAACACCCTCGCGATTTGTCATTACATCGTAATTGTTGAAACGAAGAACGCGGAATCCCCTGGACACGAGGAACGCGTTACGACGCACGTCGCGTTTCATTTGCTCCGGCTCAAAATGTTGCGCGCCGTCGAGCTCGATGATGAGATTCGCCGTATGGCAAACGAAATCCGCAATATAAGGACCAATTGGTGTTTGGCGCCGAAAGCTCGCGCCATTCATGCGGTGCGCGCGCAGAGCATTCCAGATCAATCGTTCTGCATCCGTCGAATCGCGTCTTAGCGATCGGGCGCGCGATCGTGTTTTCGCCGCCACTTGCCACTGAGGTTGTTTGGCGACGTTACTCATCGTCGGTCCCGTTGTGCGGCAGCCCCCTCCCTAACCCCCCCCGCAAGCGGGAGAGGGGACCGAGCGGAGTTCGCCGAGCCAATTGCGCGCAATGACAACGAGCCGCTTCTTCACTGGCTCAAGCCTCCCGCCAGCGTCGGGACGTCGAGCGGCTTGAATCCGTAATGCGACAGCCAGCGCACGTCGGCCTCGAAGAATGCGCGCAGGTCGGGCATGCCGTATTTCAGCATGGCGATGCGGTCGATCCCCAGGCCCCAGGCGAAGCCCTGGTACTCGTCGGGATCGATGCCGCAGTTGCGCAGCACGTTCGGATGCACCATGCCGCAGCCGAGAATCTCCAGCCAGTCCTCGCCCTCGCCGAACCGGATTTCGCCCTTGTCGCGCCGGCACTGGATGTCGACCTCGAGCGATGGCTCGGTGAACGGGAAGAACGATGGCCGGAACCGCATCTTCACCTGATCGACTTCGAAGAACGCCTTGCAGAATTCCTCGAGGATCCATTTCAGGTGGCCGAGATGCGCGCTCTTGTCGATCACCAGCCCTTCGACCTGGTGGAACATCGGCGTGTGGGTCTGGTCGGAGTCACTGCGATAGGTGCGGCCGGGAATGATGACGCGGATCGGCGGCTTCTGGCTCAGCATGGTGCGGATCTGCACCGGCGATGTGTGGGTGCGGAGCAGCAGCCGCGAGCCGTCCGGCTTCGGATTGAAATAGAACGTGTCGTGCATCTCCCGCGCCGGATGGCCTTCAGGAAAGTTGAGCTTGGTGAAGTTGTAGTCGTCGGTCTCGATGTCCGGGCCTTCGGCGACGGCGAAGCCCATGTCGGCGAAGATCGCCGTCAGCTCGTCCACCACCTGGCTGATCGGATGGACGCGGCCGGTCTCGGCCGGCGCCTCGCGCAGCGGCAGGGTGACGTCCACGGTCTCGGTCGCAAGCCGCTGGTCGAGGGCCACATCCTTGAGCGCGTCCTTGCGGGCGGCGAGCGCGGCGGTGACGCGGTCCTTCAGGCCGTTGATGAGCGGGCCGTTTTCCTTGCGCTGCTCGGGCGTCATGCCGCCCAGCGTCTTGAGCAAGGCGGAAACCGACCCGCTCTTGCCGAGGGCTGCGATACGCGCGGCCTCGAGCGCGGCCTCGTCGGAGGCCGCAGCGATCTCGGCGAGCGTTTTCTGTTCGAGTTGCGCGATGTCGGACATGGAGTATCCCGTGCACTCGCTGTCATCATCCGCGAAGGCGGGCGATCCAGTAACACACGCGAGATTACGACAAGCCGGCGGTTACTGGATGCTCCGCCTGCGCGGGGCAAGACAAGCTCATGATAAGCTTTGGCGTGCCGCCGGACTTACGCCGGCAGCGCCGCCTTGGCCTTCTCGACGATCGACTGAAACGCCGCCGGCTCGGTGATGGCGAGGTCGGACAGCACCTTGCGATCGACCTCGACGCCGGCCTTGGCCAGCCCGTCGATGAACTTGCTGTAGTTCAGGCCGAACGGCCGCACCGCGGCGTTGATGCGCTGAATCCAGAGGGCGCGGAACGTGCGCTTCTTCCGCTTGCGGTCGCGATAGGCGTATTGGTTCGCCTTCTCGACCGCCTGCTTGGCGATCCGGATGGTGTTCTTGCGGCGGCCGTAAAAGCCTTTCGCGGCCTTGAAAACCTTCTTGTGCTTGGCGTGCCCGGTGACGCCGCGCTTGACGCGTGCCATGGCTGGTCTCCTTCGAAACTTCGATACGAATTGTTACGGACGGCCGCGGGGAAGCGCGGCCTTTCAGGACCATCAGCCGTTAGGCAGAAAGTACTTGATGATGTTGTCGCCGTCGGTCTTGAACAGCACGCGTGTGCCGCGGTGCTGGCGGATCTGCTTGGTGGTCCGCTTGATCATGCCGTGACGCTTGCCGGCCATGGCCGCCTTCACCTTGCCGGTGGCCGTGATCTTGAAGCGCTTTTTAGCGCCCGACTTGGTCTTGATCTTGGGCATTTTGCTCTCCTTCGTTCGGCGACGACCACGAAAACGTGGCCGGATCTGGCCGGATGTGCTCCAACAAACGTGTTGATTGAGCGTTTTCGCCGCCACGGCAGCCCTTGAAGCCGGTCGGCGAGAGGCCGGGGTTATGGCAGAGGCATCCGGAAAAGACAACGGGAACAAATTACCGCCGGAGGCCGTCCGGGCGGTGACCTTTTCGGCCCCTGGAGCGTTAAGGGACGGGCTAAATGGTCAAAATAGGATGGTTTGCGTGGCTAGGACACGATTGCTGACGGCCTGGGGCACCGCCGCGATGCTTGGGACGGGCCTGGTTTCGACCTCTCCCGCCTTGGCGGACAAGGCCGCCTTCAACGGCCTCTGGAGCGTACTGATCATCACCGAGGAGGGCGAGTGCGACCGCGCCTATCGCTACACGGTGCGCGTCGCCGATGGGTCGGTGAGCTATGCCGGCGAACCCGGCGGCCTTAGTTTCGCTGTCACCGGCAGGGCCGACGACCGCGGGCGCGTCAACGTCAGCATCAGCCGCGGCCGCCAGACCGCGAACGGCAACGGCCGGCTGTCAGGCAAGACCGGCGCCGGCCAGTGGAAGGGCAGGTCGTCCGTCTCCGAGTGCAGCGGCCGCTGGGAGGCCGAGCTCCGGGGCAAATGAAAACGGCACCCGCGCGCTGGTCGCGGATGCCGTGAGCTCTTGACGATCCGGCAGTGCGGCGTCAGCGCGGCGCCAGCACCATGATCATCTGGCGGCCTTCGAAGCGGGCATCCATCTCGACCTTGGCGATCTTGGACGTGTCGTCCTTGACGCGGTCGAGCAGCTTGGTGCCGAGCTCCTGGTGGGCCATCTCGCGGCCGCGAAAGCGCAACGTCACCTTGACCTTGTCGCCGTCCTCGAAGAAGCGCTGCATCGAGCGCATCTTCACGTCGTAGTCATGGTCGTCGATCATCGGCCGGAACTTGACCTCCTTGACCTCGACCACCTTTTGCTTCTTGCGCGCCTCGGCCGCCTTCTTCTGCTCCTGATATTTGTATTTGCCGTAATCGAGCAGCTTGCAGACCGGCGGCGTGGCGTTGGGGGAAATCTCGACGAGATCAAGGCCGGCTTCCTGAGCCAGCACCAGCGCCTCCGCGACGGTAATATTGCCGCGGTTGCTGCCGTCCTTGTCGATTAGGTGAATCTCTTTGGCGCGAATCTCTTCGTTGACGCGTGGACCGTCCTTCTGGGCGGGAGCCTGCGCTCTCTGCGGGCGACGAATGGTGGCGATCTCCTCTGTCGTTGTGACGAGCGCTCAGGATCGGGATTATCCGGTCATAAGTCAACGCATTTGCACCCGTAAACCGCACGGTTTGGGGCGGTTTTGAGCGGTTTGCTTGCCCGTCGGTTACCCGTCGGCCTCCAGCAGCGAGGTATAGACCCCGAGCGTGGTGGCGGCGGCGCTGCGCGGCGAGAACACGAACTCGGCAAACTGCCGCGCCCGCGCGGCCAGCGCGCGATAGGCGACGGCATCGAGCGCGAGCGCGCTGGTGAGCGCGCGTGAAAGGTCGATCGGATCGTTCGGCTGCACCACCCAGCCGGTGCGCAGGTCGTCCGCTATGCGCGGCGGCGCCAGCAGGTTTTCCGGCAACGCGCCGACCGCCGAGGCGATCACGGGCCGTGCCATGGCTTGCGCTTCGGCGACGACGCGGCCGGCCAGCGGTGGGCTGATGCAAGGCACCACGACGATGTCGGCAGCGGCATAGGCCGCGGGCATGTCGGCGCAATGACCGACCAGGCGGAACAGCTTGTCGACGCCTTCCGCCTGCGCCTTGGTCAGCACCTCGCGCGCGTAGCGCCGCTGCCGCCGATCGTCGCCGACCAGCACGAAGGTCACGCCGCGCATGCCGCTCTCGGTGAGTCTGCGCGCGGCCTCGACCAGCGTGATCTGGCCGTTCCACGGCGCCACCCGGCCAGGCACCATGACCACGCGCACACCCGACGGAATTCCCCAGGCCTGCCGCAGCGCCGCGACGCGCTCGGGCCGGACCGCCGTCGGATCGAAGGCCGCGGTGTCGATGCTGCGCGGGACCACGCTGATGCAGCCTTCCGGGATGCGATAGCGTTCGATCATCGGGTTGGCGCTGAACAGCGAGCGCGCGATCACCCGGTCGCCGCGGCTGAGTGAG
>CAMDEB010000390.1 GCA_945893085.1 Rhodoplanes serenus
GGCGGTGTCCGAGAAGGTGATTTGCGGCGTTCCCAGCATGGTCGCGAACATGGTCTTGACGGTGCCGGTGCCGGTCACCTTCAGCTGGAAATTGCCGTCCGTCGGCGTGCTGAATTCCGGGGTGAGGGTGACGTTGCTCGCCTCCGGCCGGTTGAACTCGGCCTGGAAATAGGCATTGGCCTTCTGGGCGAGTTCCGCGCCGGACATGTTCGGCGCGTCCTTCGACAGTATCAGCGCGGTGGCGTCGAGCGCCGATTGCAGCGCCACGCGGGTCGACGCCGCGCGGCCGAAGTCGACGGCCGCCCCGACGAAGCCGAACAGCGGTAGCGCAACGAGCGCCAGCATCGGCGCGACGCCGCCGTTGCTATTTCGCAGGAAACGATCGAGCAGCATCGGTCAAATTCCTGTGGTGGAAGTCCGAAGCGAATGTGTTCCGGGACCGTCGAGTTCTATTCGTGTTTTAGTCGTGTTTCGGGGCAATCATCGCCGCCAGAGCTTGAAATAGCGTGACGACGCGACCTTGGATTTTCGGCAAATTTGCCGCGAATTGTCCGCAATTGCGTTTTGATTGTTTAACCCTATCTTGGGGCATGGCCGCATTGGCCGCCCCCCGGTGCCCCGGATCCTGTGGAGGGCGCGGCGCGGGCGATCTGGCAGGGGGGCGATCAGGTCATTATGATGAGGGGTAACCGTTTCCCGTGACTCTGGAATGTCCTGACCTACCGCCCATGCTCCTGCTGCAGAACAGCCTCGCCGACGAGCCGACCCCCGGCGCCAACCGCGCGGGTTATAGCGCGCCGCGCCTCGGTCCGGCCCAAATGGCGGATGACGATCGCAAGCGGGGCGGCGAACGCGGCACGCCGGGCACGTCGGTCATCACCAAGACCAAGACGCAGACCAAGCGGCCGAGCCCGTACCGCGTGCTGCTGCTCAACGACGACTACACGCCGATGGAGTTCGTGGTCCACGAGCTGGAGCGATTTTTCAACAAGGACCGGGAGGCGGCGACCCGGATCATGATGCATGTGCATCAGACCGGAATCGGCGAGTGCGGAGTCTATACCTATGAGGTGGCGGAAACCAAGGTGACTCAGGTCATGGACTTTGCCCGCAAACACCAGCATCCTCTGCAATGCGTGATGGAGAAGAAGTAAGCTTGCGGCCGGAAACGGAAAAAAGCCCTGGGGAGGGCGTCCAATACAAATGAAGAAGAGAATCTGATGCCCACGTTCTCACGCAGCCTCGAGCAGTCGCTTCATCGGGCCTTGGCCCTCGCCAACGAGCGGCACCACGAATACGCCACGCTCGAGCATCTGCTGCTCGCGCTGATCGACGACCAGGACGCCGCCGCCGTGATGCGCGCCTGCAACGTCGATATGGAAAAGCTCAAGCGCAATCTCAGCTCCTATCTCGAATCCGAGCTGGAGAACCTGATCACCGACGGCGGCGAGGACAGTAAGCCGACGGCCGGGTTCCAGCGCGTCATCCAGCGCGCCGTGATCCACGTGCAGTCGTCCGGCCGCGAGGAGGTGACCGGCGCCAACGTGCTGGTGGCGATCTTCGCCGAGCGCGAGAGCCACGCCGCCTATTTCCTGCAAGAGCAGGACATGACCCGCTACGCCGCGGTCAACTACATCAGCCACGGCATCGCCAAGCGCCCCGGCATGGCCGAGTCGCGCCCGGTGCGCGGCTCCGACGAGGAGAACGACGCCAAGGGCGGCGGCTCCGGCGACGAGCCGAAGAAGAAGGGCGACGCGCTCGACGCGTACTGCGTCAACCTCAACAAGAAGGCCAAGGACGGCAAGATCGATCCGCTGATCGGCCGCGATGCCGAGATCAGCCGCACCATCCAGGTGCTGTGCCGCCGGCAGAAGAACAATCCGCTGTTCGTCGGCGACGCCGGCGTCGGCAAGACCGCGATCGCCGAGGGCCTCGCCCGCCGCATCGTGCACGGCGAAGTGCCGGACGTGCTGAAGAACGCCACCGTGTTCGCGCTCGACATGGGAACCCTGCTGGCCGGCACGCGCTATCGCGGCGATTTCGAGGAGCGTCTCAAGCAGGTGATCAAGGAGATCGAGGCCTATCCGGGCGCGATCATGTTCATCGACGAGATCCACACCGTGATCGGCGCCGGCGCCACCTCGGGCGGCGCGATGGATGCCTCGAACCTGCTCAAGCCGGCGCTGGCCTCCGGCACGGTGCGCTGCGTCGGTTCGACCACCTACAAGGAATACCGGCAGTATTTCGAGAAGGACCGCGCGCTGGTGCGCCGGTTCCAGAAGATCGACGTCAACGAGCCGTCGGTTCCGGATGCGATCGAGATCATGAAGGGGCTCAAGCCCTATTTCGAGTCGTTCCACAAGCTCAAGTACACCAACGAGGCCGTCAAAGCCGCGGTGGAGCTGTCGGCGCGCTACATCCACGACCGCAAGCTGCCCGACAAGGCGATCGACGTGATCGACGAGTCTGGCGCGGCCCAGATGCTGCTGCCGGAGAGCCGGCGCAAGAAGACCATCGGCATCAAGGAGATCGAGACCACCATCGCCACCATGGCGCGGATTCCGCCAAAATCGGTGTCCAAGGACGACGCCGCGGTGCTGCAGCATCTGGAGCAGACGCTCAAGCAGGTGGTGTTCGGCCAGGACAAGCCGATCGAGGCGCTCACCGCCTCGATCAAGCTCGCCCGCGCCGGCCTGCGCGAGCCGGAGAAGCCGATCGGCTGCTACCTGTTCTCAGGGCCCACCGGCGTCGGCAAGACCGAGGTGGCCAAGCAGCTCGCCTTGAGCCTCGGCGTCGAGCTCATCCGCTTCGACATGTCGGAATACATGGAGCGCCACACCGTCTCGCGGCTGATCGGCGCGCCGCCCGGCTATGTCGGTTTCGACCAGGGCGGCCTGCTGACCGACGGCGTCGACCAGCATCCGCATTCCGTGCTGCTGCTCGACGAGATCGAAAAGGCGCACCCGGACCTGTTCAACGTGCTGCTGCAGATCATGGACCACGGCAAGCTGACCGACCACAACGGCAAGCAGGTCCACTTCCGTAACGTCATCCTGATCATGACCACCAACGCCGGCGCCTCGGAACTGGCCAAGCAGTCCTTCGGCTTCACCCGCGGCAAGCGCGAGGGCGACGACATCGAGGCGATCAACCGCATGTTCGCGCCGGAGTTCCGCAACCGGCTCGACAGCATCATCACCTTCAACCATCTCTCGCCGGAGGTCATCTCCAAGGTGGTGGAGAAGTTCGTGCTGCAGCTCGAGGCGCAGCTCGCCGACCGCGACGTCACCATCGAGCTGTCGGTGGAAGCCTCGCGCTGGCTGATCGCCAACGGCTACGACGAATTGATGGGCGCCCGCCCGATGGCGCGCGTGATCCAGGAGCACATCAAGAAGTCGCTGGCCGACGAGGTGCTGTTCGGCAAGCTCAAGGACGGCGGCCACGTCCGGGTGGTCGTGATCAAGGGCGACGACGGCCTCGACAAGCTCGGCTTCGAATATCTCGACGGCCCGGTGACGCCGAAGCCCGAGAAGATCCCGGAGCCGCGCCGCGCCCGGCCGAAGCGCCGCCCCGCGGCCCGGCGCAGCAAGCCGTCCGGTCCGAAGGACGATGGCGACGACCCCTCGCGCCGCGGCTCGGTGCCGAAGGTGCCGCTGGTCAAGGTGTAGGTGTAAGGCGGCGCCCGCCGGCAACGGCGGGCGCGAGCGGGCTGCCTTGGCCCGCTGTTCCACTGTCCGGCAACAGACAGAAATCTGTGGCGGTGCTGCAACGTCGCGCGGCCATCACCGTCGCGCCGCGATGACGCGCGGCCATGCCCCGGCGAATCTGCCATGAAGGGCAAAATCAAAAACAACCGGTTGGACTCGGGAGGACGACGCGTTGGGTTTCGCCCGGCGCGGTGCTGTGCTGTTGCCTCTCGGGTAAGCGCCCATGCGACTTGGAATGCGATTTGGAATCCCGGCCGCAGCCGCGCTCGCTGCGCTGGTTTTCTCGCTGCCGGCGCCGGGTTCCGCCGACGAGCGGACCAATGCATTCGCCCAGGCCCGCCCGGTGGACGCGCTGGTAGGGCTTCCCGGACTGCGCGTTCCGCGCCGGACGCATGACGAGGCCGCCGTCGCCGGCGGTTGCGCTCGTGCCTGTGCCGTGTGACGAACGCGGACTCATGCCCGTGCCGCCGCAAATCCCGACCACCTCCGCCGCCGACGGGTTCCTGCTCGGCTGCCGGACCGCGTCCACCTCGGTGTTCGCCTTCGTCATCACCTTCACCTACATCGGCTTCGGCGCGCTCGCCCACGACTACGGCTTCTCGGTCGGCTGGGCCATGCTGTCGACCGCGCTGCAATGGGCGGGCCCCGCGCAGGTGATCCTGGTGACCGCGCTCGGCTCCGGCGCCGCGCTGATCGAGACCGCGGTCGCGGTCGGGCTGTCGAGCGTGCGGCTGCTGCCGATGGTGGTTGCGCTGCTGCCGCTGGTCAGGCGCGAGGACACCCGCTGGTGGCAGCTCCTCGTGCCGGTGCATTTCATGGCGGTCAGCGTCTGGGTCGA